>DATBQE010000013.1:0-63431 GCA_036561005.1 Burkholderiaceae bacterium
ATTGCCGACGTTAACGGTACCCACAGCAACTGATACCAATAGAAAAACGGGAAACCAAACAGGGTCGGCTGCACGTCGTTGTAGAACGGCACCCAGAGCAGGGCGAAAAAAGGAATCAGCAAAAGGATGTGAGGGAATAGCTTGCGCGAGCCGGACGGCTCCGCATCGTTGCGGTCTATCGACATGATGTCTCCTGTATTATTGAGCATCTCTAAAAATCTGCTGTACGGCCCGACCTTGGGTCGCTCGCCACGATTTTAGAGATGCCCAATTTGTTTGAATTTCGGACAGAATGATTATAGAAACCGAGCAACCGTCAGGTAAATACGCAGTAATACGTAGACGAAATTGAAAATATTGAGGCGATGAAAACCAGGCGACGCATCATATTCATGGCACTAGTTCCCTTGCTGCTGGCGTTTTGTGCGATCGCGCTCGCTCTGCGCTACCAGGCAGTTGAGTTGGCCAGGCAACAGCGCGAGACAGTCGAAACAACCTATCGCGCCGCCAAGGAAAGCGAGCTGCGCAACTATGTCAAACTCGGTCTTCAGGCCATTGCCGAACTTTACGACTCGGGCAAGAACGACCAGGCCACGCAAGACGAGGCCAAGGCCATCCTCGCCAGGATGGAATTTGGCGAGGATGGTTATTTCTTCATTTATGACCTGCATGGCACCAACCTCATGCATCCGCGCCTGCATGGCTTTGTCGGCAAAAACTACTGGGATTTGCGCGATGCACAAGGCAATCTGGCGATCCAGAAATTGATTGCCCAGGCACGCGCGGGAGGCGGCTTCGTCAACTACAGCTGGCCGAAACCATCGCTGCACAAGGAGGCGCCCAAGCTTGCCTACGTGGTGATGCTAGACCGATGGGGATGGATGCTGGGCAGCGGCTTGTACCTCGACGATGTTGATGCCGCACTGGACAAGATCGATCAACAAAGTGCGCGAAATATCCGCAACAACATGATCATACTGGCCGGCATTGCCGCTGCCAGCGCGCTCGCCATTGCGTTTTCCGGACTGTTCCTCAACATCAGCGATTCACGCGTTGCCGATGCCAAGTTGAAGGTTCTGGCGCAGCGTGTAGTTCAGTCGCAGGAGGAGGAGCGAGCCCGCCTGTCGCGCGATCTGCACGACGGCATCAGTCAGGAATTGATGTTCGTCCGGCTGCAGGTCGAAACCGGCTTGGCTCAGGTCGAAAGCAACAACGAACAACAGGCGCAGACCTCGTTCGAGCGGGCCGCGACGCAGCTCAATCGCATCATGTCGGAAATTCGGCGCCTGTCGCACGGCTTGCGGCCCGGCATGCTCGATGATTTGGGTCTTGCCGCCGCACTCCAGCATTTGACGCAGGAGTTCGGTGAGGATGCAGGCATCGATGCCGTATTTTCGACTGCAGGCGACGTCCAGGGTCTGCCGCCCGCGACCAATACCGCCCTCTTTCGCATTGCGCAGGAAGCTATGACCAACATCAAGCGGCACGCGGCGGCGAGCAAGGTTGACCTGGCGCTGCGCCGCGCGGGCGATAAGGTTGAACTGTCGATCACGGACAACGGCAAGGGATTCGTGCCAAGCAGTCTGCACAACAATCCGCAGCGCGGCATCGGCTTGCGCAACATGCATGAACGCATTGAAGCGGCAGGCGGCGAGTTGCGATTGAATTCATCACCAGGCAACGGTACTGGTATCGTCGCCATCGTACCTGGAGCCTGACATGAATATATCCCAACCGATCCGCATTCTGCTGGTCGACGATCATCAACTGGTGCGCGATGGATTGCGTGCTCGCCTATCCGGAATCGACCGTTTCAGGGTTGTTGCGGAGGCAGGCTCCTCAGACGAAGCGCTTGCCGAGGCCGCAAAGCAGGAAATCGACCTGGCACTCATGGACATCAACCTGAAAGGCATCTCCGGCATCGAAACCACGGCCCGATTTCATGCGCTTTTCCCGAACATAGCAGTCATCATGTTGAGCATGCACGACAAGGTGGAATACGTGCTGCAGTCGATTCAGGCCGGCGCCCGCGGCTACGTATTGAAAGACGCTCCTGCAACCGACATCATCGCGGCCATCGACAGCGCCGCGAGCGGCAAGATCTACTACAGCGAAGCGCTAAAAATGGGGACGGCCGGGCCGGCCTCACCGCTCATGCTTTTGACGGCGCGGGAAAAGGATGTGCTGCAGCGAATCGCGACCGGCCAGTCAAACAAGCACATCGCGCGCGAACTGGATTTGAGCGTTCGCACTGTCGAGACACATCGCTGGAATATCAAACGGAAACTCAACATCGACGGGCAAGCCGACCTGATTCGTTTTGCCGTCGAAAATTCGATGATCGGTTAGTGACAGGACATTACGCAGGTGCAGGAGTCAGCATTTCCTTGTTGCTTTGAATCGAAGCGAGCACCACGGCACTGAGGCCTGCCCCGGCTTCCTTATCGACGTAAGCCAGAATTTCCCTGCGCATGCGTGGTTCCCAAAATTTCTTTATATGATTGGCAATTTCGCGCGACGCCTCCGCCGCATCGGGCAGCGATTCATAAAAACTACCGATCTGGTTGGCCATTCTGACCAGGTTATGAATATCCACGCGTCTTTTCTCTGAGCTAAAGTTATCGGAAAATTTCTGTCACAATCAGGCTGCCACGTTGCCCGGGTTTGCATAAACGACGAATTGCTCGCCACGGGCAAAAGCCAGCAAAGTCATGCCGCAGGCCTCTGCAGTGCGAACGGCCAAGGCGGTTGGCGCCGAAATGGCCACCAATGCCGATATGCCTACCGTCGCCGCCTTCTGCACCAATTCCACGCTTGCACGGCTGGTCATCACCAAGAAACCACCATCAGGGTCAATTTCGCCTCGCGCCATGAAGCCGATCAACTTGTCCAGCGCATTATGCCGTCCGACATCCTCGAATGCCGCCAGAATTTTTCCATCCCTGTCGCTCCACGCGGCCGCATGCGTGGCGCCCGTCAAACGGTTGAGCGGCTGGAATTTCTGCAGATCCACTAACGCCGCACGCACTGAGGTTGCCGACAATTGGCGGGCTGAAAGCTGCCGTAGTGGACGTATCACCTGATCCAGGTCTTCCGTTCCACACAGGCCGCAACCGGTACGCCCGGTCAGGTTACGCCGCCGCTCCTTGAGCTTCATGAAGGCCGCGCCTTCTATGCGCAGGTGCACGGTAATGCCCGCCCCGCCCTGCTCAACGTCAATCTCGAAAATGTCGTCGAGCGAGGAAACTATGCCTTCACTCAACGAAAACCCAAGAGCAAATTCTTCCAACGCGTTCGGCGTCGCAAGCATGACTGCATGCGAGATGCCGTTGTATTCCAGTGCAATCGGTACTTCATCTGCCAAGTCGTCTTCAGCCTCAACGGCGGACCCGCCGGCAATTCGGGTGACAGTGCGACGGACCGTGCTGCCGTAGTCCGCCGTACCCCCGATCGCACTCGTTGCCTTGTCGTCTTCGAACTGCGTCACGAGTGTCAGCCGGCCTGCGGCGATGTCGCGGCTTCCAGCAGTTCGATCTGCTCGCGATTGAAGCGCGAGTATTCCTTTTGCCATTCGGAGGGCTGCTGTACCGGCATCACCTGGACTGCTGTAACCTTGTACTCGGGGCAATTGGTCGCCCAGTCGGAGTTCTCAGTCGTGATGACGTTGGCGCCCGATTCGGGAAAGTGAAACGTGGTATACACCACGCCCGGTTGCATACGCTCGGTAACCATGGCGCGCAATACCGTCTCTCCCGCACGGCTCTGAATGCCGACCCAGTCCATGTCCTTGATGCCGCGCTCCTCGGCATCGTGAGGATGGATTTCCAGCAAGTCTTCCGAATGCCACCGTACGTTCTCGGTACGGCGGGTTTGCGCGCCGACGTTATATTGCGACAAGACGCGCCCGGTAGTGAGGATGAGCGGATACTTGCGCGTCACCTTTTCATCGGTGGCAACATACTTGGTAATGATGAATTTGCCCTTGCCGCGGACGAATTCGTCGATATGCATGATCGGCGTGCCTTCCGGCGCCAGATCATTGCACGGCCATTGGATGCTGCCGAGGCGTTCCAGCTTTTCATAGCTCACGCCGCGGAAAGTGGGCGTCAGGCGTGCGATCTCGTCCATGATCTCCGACGGATGCCGGTAGTTCATGTCATAACCCAAACGCTTGGACAATTCAACCGTCACTTCCCAGTCGGCCAGCCCTGCGCGCGGCGGCATGACTTTGCGTACGCGAGAAATGCGCCGTTCCGCATTGGTGAACGTGCCGTCCTTTTCCAGGAACGATGAACCCGGCAACAGGACGTGCGCATATTTTGCCGTCTCGTTGAGGAAGATATCCTGCACCACGAT
Organism: Burkholderiaceae bacterium; assembly: GCA_036561005.1. Lineage (GTDB taxonomy): Bacteria > Pseudomonadota > Gammaproteobacteria > Burkholderiales > Burkholderiaceae_D > PKWO01. The sequence goes on from DATBQE010000013.1 coordinate 4,357, forward strand.
GCATTCCATGGCCGACAAGGCAGCCGCCACATGTTGCGTATTCGGGTCGGACTGAACAATGTCTTCGCCCTGGCAGTACAAACCCATGAAGCTGCCGTCAAGCGCCGCGTCGAACATGTTGGGAATGCGCAGGCCCGGCTCGGCCTGAATGTCCACGCCCCAAGCGTGTTCAAATTCCATGCGCGTCGTGGAGTCCGACACATGGCGGTAGCCTGGCAATTCATGCGGGAAGGACCCGATGTCGCATGAACCCTGGACATTGTTTTGTCCACGCAGCGGATTCACACCGACGCCTTCGCGCCCCACGTTACCGGTAGCCATCGCCAGGTTGGCAATGCCCATCACCATGGTCGAGCCCTGTGCGTGCTCGGTCACACCCAGGCCGTAATAGATCGCGGCATTGCCGCCGGTAGCGTACAACCTTGCGGCTGCACGCAGGTCTGTGGCAGGCACGCCGGTCACCGGTTCCACTGCTTCCGGCGAATTCTCCGGCAGCGCGACGAAATTCTTCCATTCGTTGAACGCCTTGGTTTCGCAGCGCGCATCGATGAATGCCTGGTTCAACAGATTTTCTGTAACGATCACATGGGCCATCGCGCTGATGACGGCCACATTGGTGCCCGGCTTCAATGGCAGGTGGTAGTCGGCCTGCACATGCGGCGACTTGATCAGGTCGATACGGCGCGGATCGACCACAATCAGTTTGGCGCCCTCGCGCAGGCGCCGTTTCATTCGTGAGGCGAACACAGGATGGCCGTCAGTCGGGTTGGCGCCGATGACCATGATCACATCGGCATGTTCGACAGACTTGAAGGTCTGGGTACCGGCCGATTCGCCGAGGGTTTGTTTCAATCCGAACCCGGTCGGCGAATGACAGACGCGCGCGCAGGTATCGACATTATTGTTGCCGAAGGCAGCCCGAACCAGCTTCTGCACGAGATAGCCTTCTTCATTGGTACAGCGCGATGAAACGATGCCACCGATCGAATCGCGCCCATGCTTGGCCTGGATGCGTTTGAATTCCGAAGCGGCATAGCCGAGCGCCTCGTCCCACGACACTTCTTTCCATGGATCGGTGATTTTGCTGCGGATCATCGGCTTGAGGATGCGATCCTTGTGCGTCGCATAACCCCACGCAAACCGTCCCTTGACGCAGGCATGTCCTTCGTTGGCCTTGCCGTCCTTGTTCGGCACCATGCGCACCACTTCGTTGCCTTTCATTTCGGCGGTCAGCGAGCAGCCGACGCCGCAATAGGCGCAAGTGGTGGTGACGCTATGTTCGGGCTGGCCGAGCCAGATGATCGATTTTTCCTGCAGTGTGGCAGTCGGGCATGCTTCGACGCAAGCGCCGCAGGAGACGCATTCCGACTCCATGAAGCTTTGATCCTGTCCGGCGGACACGCGCGAGTCGAAACCGCGCCCCGAGATTGTCAGTGCATAGGTGCCTTGCGTCTCTTCGCAGGCGCGCACGCAGCGGTTGCAGACAATGCACTTCGAAGGGTCGTAGGTGAAATAGGGATTTGATTCGTCTTTCTTGTCGTTCAGGTGGTTGGCACCGGCGTAGCCGTAGCGCACTTCGCGCAGGCCCGTCACGCCTGCCATGTCCTGCAATTCGCAGTTGCCGTTGGCCGGGCAAGTCAGGCAGTCAAGCGGATGATCGGAGATGTAAAGCTCCATAACCCCCTTGCGCAAGGCCTGCAGCTTCGGCGTTTGTGTGCGCACCACCATGCCGGCTTCCACCGGCGTGGTGCACGAAGCCGGATAGCCGCGGCGGCCTTCGATTTCGACCAGGCACAGGCGGCACGAGCCGAATGGTTCCAAGCTGTCTGTGGCACAGAGCTTTGGAATATTCATGCCGTTTTCCGCTGCCGCCCGCATGACCGAGGTGCCGGCCGGTACGGTGACCTGCTCGCCGTCGATTTCCAGCGTAATCATCTCGGTCGAGATTTTCGCCGGCGTGCCAAGATCGCGGCTCAAAATGGTTTCTATCATGTCTTGCTCCTACGCGGCCTTGCCTTGTACTACTGGTTGACCAAAATCCTGGGGGAAATGTTCGAGCGCCGACAACACCGGGTAAGGCGTCATGCCGCCCATGGCGCACAGAGAACCGTTGAACATCACATCGCACAGGTCGCGCAACAAGACAACCTGTTGCGCGCTGTCCTTGCCGGCAACGATCTTGTCGATCACTTCCACGCCGCGCGTCGATCCGATACGGCAAGGCGTGCATTTGCCGCAAGATTCGATGGCACAAAATTCCATCGCATAGCGCGCCAGGTGGGCCATATCGGCCGTGTCATCATGGACCACAATGCCGCCATGCCCGAGCACCGCCCAAAGCGCGGCAAAAGCTTCATAGTCAAGGGGCGTATCCCATTGCGATTGCGGCAGGTAGGAGCCGAGCGGCCCGCCAACCTGCACGGCCTTGATCGGGCGTCCCGAAGCGCTGCCGCCCCCGAAGTCGAAAAGAATCTCGCGCAATGTCACGCCAAATGCCACTTCGATCAGGCCACCCCGCTTGATGTTGCCTGCCAATTGCACCGGCAAGGTGCCGCGCGAACGGCCCATGCCGAAATTCTTGTAGTACGCCGCGCCCTTGTCGAGAATGACCGGTACGCTTGCTAACGACAGCACATTATTAATCACGGTAGGCTTGCCAAACAGGCCCTGAACCGCCGGCAGGGGCGGCTTGGCGCGCACCACGCCGCGCTTGCCTTCCAGGCTTTCGAGCAAGGCAGTTTCTTCGCCGCATATATACGAGCCGGCGCCCTTGCTCACGACGAGGTCGAAAGCCTTGCCCGATCCAAAAATGTTTTGCCCCAGGTACCCCTTGGCATAGGCTGCATCGATAGCTTCATTCAACACGGCAATCGCATGCGGATATTCACTGCGCACGTAAATGAAGCCTTTATTGGCCCCGACTGCCAGTGCAGCGATCGTCATGCCTTCAATCAGCACGAAGGGATCGGCTTCCATCACGATGCGATCGGCAAAGGTACCGGAATCGCCTTCATCGGCATTGCAAACGACATATTTTTGGTCGGAGTGCGCCTTCAACACCGTTTTCCATTTGATACCGGTAGGGAATGCCGCACCGCCACGTCCGCGCAAGCCTGAATCGGTCACAATGTCGACAATTGCCGCACCATCGTGAGCCAATGCCTTGCGCAGCCCGGCGTACCCCTCGCGCGCCTCGTAGTCGGCAAGAGAAACAGGATCGGTAAGCCCGGCGCGGGCAAAAGTCAGGCGCGTTTGCTTCTTCAAATAGGGCAATTCGTCGACAAGCCCGACCGATTTCGCGTGACTGGCGTGACCAAGATGGAAACCGGCGTCAAACAACGCTGCCACATCGTCGACCTCGATATTGCCGTAGCCGAGCCGGCCCCCATCGGTTCCAACTTCCACCAAAGGTTCCAGCCAAAGCAGGCCGCGTGTGCCGTTACGCACAATCTCGACATCGGCCTGCCGCTTTGTCGCTTCCGCCGCAATGGCATGTGCGACCTCGTTGGCGCCCAGCGCAATGGCAGTTGAATCGCGCGGAACGAAAATACGAACCGTCATGGTTGCTCCTTGCCCAACCGCGAGACGATCTGATCAAAGCGTGCCGGCGTTACTTTTGCAAAGAGGTCGTCATTGATCATCATCGCCGGCGATGTGGCGCACTGGCCCAGGCAATAAACCGGTTCGAGCCCGAATTTGCCGTCGGCGCTTTTTCCATGCAAGTCACACCCGAGCGATTGTTTCGCATGCGCCAACAGTTGCTCCGCGCCCATGCTCTGGCAGGCTTCCGCGCGACAGATCTGCACTTGATGCACGCCTGGCGGTGCTGTGCGGAAATGATGGTAAAAGGTGATGACCCCATGTACCTCGGCGCGCGACAAATTGAAGGCGCCGGCGATATCGGCTACCGAATCAACGGGAATGAATCCAATGGCGTCTTGAATTTCGTGCAACACCGGAAGCAACTCTCCCGGCCCGCTCGCGCCTTTCGTCAGGATCGATTTGATTGTGCCGGACGTGCTGCTGGTGGATGCCCCATCCTGTCCCATGATGCCCCGTATAGTTGTTGGTTTACGATAATCCTCGGATATTATTATAGGGCACTTTCACAGAACGCTTTGGGTACGTTATTTTTCCGTGGAAACAGAGCGCAGTGTGCCATTTTCGTCACCACACAACCCTGCTGGCACAGCGTTCTGTCATTTTGCGACAATAGCAGTAAATTGTTCTGGCGCAACACCACCCCGCATGAGTAATATGGGATTAAAGAACGATCCAAAATAAACATGCCTGGGGGTAACACCATGTCGCGCTTATTTCAGTCCCTGACCATTGCCAAGAAACTCGGCCTGTTGATTGCTTCGGCTGTTTTGGGCGTCACCATCCTCACCGCGCTGTTTTTGATTTCAGAAAAACAATTGATCACCGATGAGCGTGAGAGCAATGTGAAGCAGGCTGTGGAAACGGCATCGGGCGTGCTGGAATATTACAACGGCTTGGCAACAGCCGGCAGTTTGCCTCTGGCGGAAGCGCAGCAAAAGGCTCTCGATACGATCAAAGGCATGCGCTACGGCGGCAATGAATATTTCTGGGTCAACGATTTCCGTCCCATCATGCTGATGCACCCGATCAAGCCGGAATTGAACGGCACGTCTGTCAGCCAGAACAAGGATGCCAACGGCAAACTTTTGTTCATCGAAATGACCGATCTCGCGAAAAATAAGGGCGGCGGCTATGTTTTTTACATGTGGCCCAAACCCGGCAGCGAACAACCGGTGCAAAAAGTATCGTATGTCAAAGGTTTCGCGCCGTGGGGGTGGTTGGTCGGCTCCGGTGTTTATCTCGATACAATCGACGCCACAATTTGGGGGCGTGTACTTAAGTTCTCGATCAGCGCTGTAGCGCTCGGCGGCGCCCTTTTGCTGATCGGTTTCATCATTTCGCGCAGCATGCTGCGCCAGCTTGGCGAGGAGCCGGACTATGCAGCCAGCGTCACGCGCTCGATTGCAGACGGCGACCTTACGGGGCAGATCAAACTGAAACCAGGCGATCAATCGAGCCTGCTCTATTCAATCAAGGCCATGCGCGACAGTATCGCCGATATCGTGGCGCAAGTCCGTGTCGGCACTGATGCGATCGCGGGGGCGTCGTCGGAGATTGCACAAGGTAATATGGACCTGTCGTCGCGTACCGAGTCACAGGCCAGTTCGCTTGAACAAACCGCTTCCTCGATGGAAGCATTGACGGATACGGTCAGACAGAATGCCGACAACGCCCGCCAGGCCAATCAATTGGCGCTCTCTGCTTCGACTGTGGCCGTCAAAGGTGGCGATGTCGTGTCGCAAGTTGTCGACACCATGGGCTCGATCAATGAGTCCTCTAGAAAGATCGTCGACATCATCGGGGTCATCGATGGCATTGCATTCCAAACCAACATCCTGGCGCTCAACGCGGCGGTTGAGGCGGCACGCGCCGGCGAACAGGGCAGAGGCTTTGCCGTCGTGGCAACAGAAGTACGGAACCTTGCACAGCGCTCTGCGGCAGCCGCGAAGGAAATCAAAAGCCTCATTGGCGACTCGGTTGAAAAGGTCAGCACCGGCAACAAGCTTGTCGATCAGGCCGGTGCCACGATGAACGAAGTTGTTGAAAGCATACGGCGCGTAACGGATATCATGGCAGAAATCACCGCAGCCAGCCAGGAACAGACGAGCGGCATTGAGCAAGTCAACCAGGCAATCGGTGCGATGGACGACGTCACCCAGCAAAACGCGGCCCTGGTCGAACAGGCTGCAGCAGCAGCTGGGGCAATGCAAGACCAGGCCTCCAGCCTGGCAAAGGTGGTGAGCGTATTCAAGCTCGACCCGACGCAGATGGCAGCGCGCGTGACTGGTTCGGCGAGCGCCCAATCTCGGAAAGGTTATCGCGCCAGCGAGATACCGCCGCGTCCTCGCAAGGCGGGAAATGTTGTAAAAATTCTCAAAAAGCCGGTATTACATCCCATGGTCAATGGTCCCGCCACGATAAACAAAAAAGCGGACGAATGGGAAGAATTCTAGGAATATTGGACAAACCTGACCGACGCATCAGGTCAAACCTTTGCGCGGCTCTCCTGCCTTTGTTTTTCAATACGTCTGCATGCTGCCAGGCGCAGGAACTGAATCTGGTCACCGAGGATTATCCGCCTTTCAATGTCGAGGATCCCCTTTCGCACCAGGTGACTGGATTGTCCGTCGACGAAGTGGAAGAGATCATGCGCCGAGCGGGCCAAGCTTATACGTTGCAAGTATTTCCCTGGTCGCGCGCCTACGATATGGCATTTCGAAAGCCCGACACTTGCGTATTTTCGACGATGCGCTCCCCGCAACGGGAAAACAAATTCAAATGGGTTGGCCCTTTGGTTCGCCGCTACAACTGGGCAATATTCGCCCGCGCGGACGATGCACGCCGCCCGCATTCTCTGGCGCAGCTCCGGCCTTACACCATGGGTTCTTATATCAAGGGAGCGGCGGGCGAATACTTGGCGGAAAAAGGCTACAAGGTGGATTTGGCTGATTACGATAGCGACAATCCCTTGAAGCTGCTACATGATCGTTTTGACTTTTGGGCCGCAGGCGAATCCCATGCCATGGCAATCCTGCGCAAGCAGCACCTGGAACAGAAAATTGTTCCGATCTTCAGGTTCCAGCGCGGCGAGATGTATCTCGCATGCAATGGCCGCATGAGCGAGGAGCGAATCCGGCGCTTCAACCGGATACTGCAGCAGATGAATAGCGACGGAACGGTCATCAAGCTCGAAAAGAAATATCCCCAAGCGGAACTGGATGCGCTCGAAGAGCGGAAACTGCATAAGTAAACGCGAATTTTGAATTGGGGCTATACTGCGGCGGCAAGAAATTGCCTCTCGAATTTCCACTCCCTCCCCATTTCCCGGAGCATGCGCCATGACTATATCGATGCATCAAATATCCACACTTACCTTCACGCGCACACTGACCAATCTGGCTGCCATTCTGAACAAGGGCGCGGCACATGCCGAAGCCAGAAAGATCGATCCTTCGGTCTTCCTCAATTCACGCCTGGCACCGGATATGTTTCCCCTGGTGCGCCAGGTGCAAATTGCTACCGACGCAGTCAAGGGATGTGCGGCACGCCTGGCCGGCGTCGACATTCCAAGTTTTGCCGACACGGAAGCGAGCTTCCCCGAACTTCTCGAACGTATTGCCAAGACTCAGGCCTTCCTCAACGGTATCAGCGCGGCGCAACTGGAAGGCAGCGAAGATCGCACCGTGACCTTGAAAATCCGCGGCAATGACGTGCAATTTCAAGGTTTGCCGTACCTGACAGGCTTTGTCTTGCCGAATCTGTTCTTCCACGTAACGACAGCGTATGCGATCCTGCGCCACAACGGCGTGGAATTGGGCAAAATGGATTATCTCGGCAATAGCTGATCGACCATCGGAGTGAAGGAAAGCGCAGCGAACATGCTGCGCTTTTTTTTGTCGGGACAGTGCACTAGATCACTGTCGGCAGATCGCCGGCCAACAATTGCTGCGGCACTTGACTGAATGCGTAACAATGGCTGCCATGGTCCCAATCGAAAACCCAGACCAGGTCAAAGCGATTCCCGGGCCAGGATTGCGGCGCGGTTGTATTGTTTCCCAAGATGGCATTGGCAATCAATGGAACATTCTGATGTTCCCAGGCAATCAGGGCGAATCCCCCGCATGCCATCGCGAGCGACGCAACCTGCTCTTCCTGCCCTTTCAACGCTTGGGTGTTGATCTGCAGGCCAAGCTTCGCCGCAAGCGGCGTGATGGTTTCCTGAGGGCGCTGACTGGAACTGTGCTTGGCAATCCCGGAGGCAAATAGAAACTCGGGCGTCGCCAGGGCCTGGTTTTGCAAAGCGCCATGACTGGGCGCAAAAAGGACAGCCAATGCGCCAGCCCGCTGCCAGCCGGCGACGATGAGTGTCTCCCCGTTCTGCGTACCGCTAGGGTCTACGCCAAAAGGCGCGCCGGCGTCCGCCGGCTTTTCGCCATGGCGCACAATCATGATCTTCAGTGTGTGGCTCATGCGGTCCCCTCGCGCGTCTATGATTGGAATCTATGTACCGCCAGAATCCATGTCAGGAAACTATCCGCGAGGCCAGAAGGTAAGTCAATCCCGCGTTCATGGAAAACCGTGCCGACCTGATAAAGTTGACAGGTAAGCCTAGTCGCATGAAGGCGTCCTGGCGGGCGAATCGAGGCCGGGGGTCTTTTTCATCGCTTCGATCAGGGCGATGCGCAGCGCAACGTTGTTGCTTATGCCCATGCCACGGCCGATGCCGCAGGCAATCCGGCTGTGGGCATAGATATCGACTTCGACAACGCGCGTCTTGACGCCGATGGAATACTGCAGCCAATCGGACAGCGCTTCGGCGGCTTTCATCGCAGGCAGATCTTCCAATGTGCTTTCGCGCACCAGTCCGGTTGCCAGGTAGGCGACACAAAAAGCCTCGCCTTGACAACTGTATTTTTCGATGTTGCGCAATACCGAGATGCTGGCACACAGCGCAATTTCGTCAATAGCGCGAGCCAGCAACTGATTGTCGAGCATACTCGCCTCGGAACGCATCTTGTTGATTGCTGCTGCGTTGGCGGCGGCCTCCTTGAGCGACATCGCCAATTGCCCGTCGACGGAATCAACATTGTCATCGTTCCATTCATGATTATGGCCCCGTTGGCGCATCGCCTGTCTTGCCTCGCGCCTTAGGTCCGCACAAAGCTGGTCCGCCTTGGCAAATTTCTCGCGCATGGACGACAATTTCTCATGGTGGGATTTGAAACGCGATACACAGGTTGCAATCGATTCTCCGAGAACGGCATCCGCCATGATCTCTTCAGCAATCAACTCTGCTTCACGCGCCACGATTTGCATCAACGCACGCCACGGCGAGGGCCTGTCTTCGCCTGGGATTGCGTGTTCGTGATTGTCGGGATCGCTCATGGGCGCTAGCCGCCGACCGCACAATCGGCAGTAAGTCAAGGTCGGTTTCGATCAACGGGCCTGCTGCCCGCCTAGTCGCAACGCTACAACACACAGGGTAAAACCCGACTGTTGCAACGCCCCCGGTCGAATACCGAACATGTTATACAAATTCAGAAGGCCGCCGGCCGTATGCGCCAATTTGCCGAGTCGAGCAGCAAAATTGGAGCACGCCTGCGGAACAATGCTAACCAGTTAATAGTACACGGTGGAAAGATTGTAGCGTGGATACGTTCAATAGTTGTAGCAAATAATCTACATAATTGTCGTCATAGCGACTTGTGGGCGCGCTCCAGATTTGGCAGCAGTGCGGCAACCAGCCCAAGTAAAGGCAAGTAAGAGCACAGTTGATACACGTAAGCGATGCTTGTATTGTCTGCAAGCTGACCCAATACCGCCGCGCCAATCCCACCCATACCGAAGGCAAAGCCAAAAAACAGGCCCGAAACCATGCCAACGCGCCCCGGAAGAAGTTCTTGTGCGTACACCAGAATCGCTGAGAATGCGGAGGCGAGGATGATCCCGATTATCACCACCAGTACGCCAGTCCAGAACAGACTGGCGTATGGCAGCGCCAGCGTGAAGGGTGCGACGCCCAATATTGAAGCCCAGATCACATATTTGCGCCCAATTCGGTCGCCAACCGGTCCGCCCACCACCGTACCCACTGCGACAGAGAACAGGAAGGCGAACAAGTAAATCTGGGCGCTTTGCACTGACAACTGAAACTTGCTGATCAAATAAAACGTGAAGTAGTTGCCGATACTCGCCATGTAAAAGTACTTGGAGAAAATCAGCAGTAGCAGGATAGCCACGGAAATTGTCACCCGTCCGCGCGAGAGATCGACCGTGTGAATGCGGCGCGTCGCCTTGCCGCGGGCGCCGAGGTGATGGTGCGCGTACCATTTGCTCACCTGCATCAGGATGATGATCGCCAGCAGCGCGGCTAGAGAAAACCAGCCTATGCTTCGCTGACCATAGGGCACGATGAAGGCCGCAGCAAGCAAGGGCCCGAGCGAGGTACCGAGGTTGCCGCCGACCTGGAACAGCGATTGCGCCAATCCGTGCCGCCCACCGGAAGCCATGCGCGCCACACGTGAAGATTCAGGATGAAAAACCGACGAACCGGTTCCGATTAGCGCCGCAGCCAGCAAGACCACGTAGAAATTCGGTGCAATCGACAGCAGCAAAATGCCAGACAGGGTGAACCCCATGCCGATCGGCAGCGAATACGGTTGCGGGCGCCTGTCGGTGTACATGCCGATCAACGGCTGCAATAGCGACGCCGTGATCTGGTAGGTCAGGGTGATCAATCCGATCTGGCCGAAACTGAGGTCAAAACTCCCCTTCAAAATTGGATAAATCGCCAGCATGAGCGACTGAATCATGTCATTAAGCATGTGCGAGACGCTAATGGCGCCGAGCACCTTGAACGACGTGTCCATGGCAGACGTGCCGGCATTCATTTGACTGCCAGCTTGTACCGCGTCAATTTTTGTTCCCATGAGAAGTTCCAGCCTCGGTTTAGTACAAGTGAGCATCTTAAGGGTAAAATAAATGTCTGTCTTATTGAAAAAAGGCAGCAATCTTCGTAAAAACGACATGACTTTACATCCCTTAGATAGTGGCTTGGACCGTACCGCCCTCCCCGTCATGGGCAAGGCAGTGGACTATCCCGCCGATCACGTCACCCCGCGCCACCAGCATCCGACGGCGCAACTGATTTATGCAGCGCATGGCGTTATGGTCGTTGCCACCGATGCCGGACAATGGATTGTCCCGCCGACCCGCGGTATCTGGATGCCTGCGGGAACCGACCACTGGGTGCGCGCAATCGGCAACGTGCAGATGCGCACACTGTACATACGCCCGGATGCCCTACCCGGCTTGCCGCAGGTTTGCCGGGCCGTCGGAATTTCATCGCTACTTCGCGAACTGATACTCGCTGCGATCCAAGTCAAAGAAGCCTATGCCGACGATTCCCGCGAAGGGCGCTTGATGCGCCTGTTGCTCGACGAAGTCAATGTCTTGCCCACTTTGCCGCTGCATCTACCGCAACCAAACGACGCACGCCTGACGACCATCTGCCAAACCATCAGCGGCAAGCCGCATGATGGCTCCACGCTAGCCGATTGGGCTGCACGTCTGCACGTCGACGTCAAGACTATTCAGCGTTTGTTCGACCGGGAAACAGGTATGAGCTTTGGCCAATGGCGGCAACAGGCCCGGCTATTGGCCGCTTTGGAGCAGCTCGCGGCCGGAAGCAAGGTGGTGGATGTTGCCTTGAACACCGGCTACGCCAGCCCCGGTGCGTTTGCAACCATGTTCAAGCGCCAGTTCGGCGTGGCGCCGAGCGCTTTTTTTGCTTCCGGCGCGAGTTGAGTTATCGGAGCGGCTACAAGGATCAGATCGCGCGTTGATTCACGCGCTTCGACAATTCCTCAGCACTCTCTTTGCGCTCGCTATAGCGGTCAACAAGGTAGTGAGCAATGTCGCGCGTCAATAAAGTGAACTTCATCAACTCCTCCATGACGTCCACCACACGGTCGTAATAAGCCGAAGGTTTCATGCGCCCTGCTTCATCGAACTCCAGGAAGGCCTTGGCTACTGAAGACTGGTTTGGGATCGTGAGCATGCGCATCCAGCGACCCAGCACGCGCAACTGATTGACTGCATTGAACGATTGCGATCCTCCTGAGACTTCCATCACCGCCAGGGTCTTGCCTTGCGTTGGCCTTACTGCACCCATCGACAAGGGTATCCAGTCGATTTGCGCTTTCATGATACCGGTCATGGCACCGTGACGTTCCGGCGAACACCAGACCATGCCCTCGGCCCATTGCGCCAAATCGCGCAACTCCTGCACTTTCGGATGATTGTCCGGTACCGAATCCGGCAATGGGAGATCTTGTGGATCGAATATCCTGACCTCGCCACCGAGTGCGACCAGTATTCTTGCCGCTTCCAGCGTCAGCAATTTGCTGTAAGAGCGCTCGCGCAAGGAGCCATAGAGCATCAAGAAGCGTGGAGCGTGAGTCGAAGGCGTTACTGCAGCCAATCTCGACATCTCAGGCATGTCGAACAAATCATGGCGCAGGCTGGGCAAATCAATTGGTGCTTGAAACACGGCGGCCCTCCGCATCGATGACTTTTTCGCCGTCTTCCTTGGTAAATTTCCCCAACTGCGGCAACGGCAGGATATCAAGCACAACTTCAGACGGCCGGCACAATTTGGTGGCGAGCGGCGTCACCACTATAGGCCGATTGATCAAAATCGGGTGTGCCAGCATCGCATCGATCAAGGCGTCATCCGCCAGTGTTGGATCGTCCAGTTTCAATTCTTCGTAAGGCGTACCTTTCTTGCGCAGCAGGCTGCGGACCGGAACGCCCATCGCCGCGATCAATTCAAGCAGTTTGCCGCGGGACGGTGGCTCGCGCAGGTATTCAATGATTTCCGGCTCAATGCCGGTGTTGCGAATCAAGCCAAGAGTGTTACGCGACGTGCCGCAGGCGGGATTGTGATAGATCGTAATATTCATTGTTTTCGCTTGGTTGTTCGATTTCAGTGGATTCGTTTTTCGGCGAAATCGCTCGGTGCAACGGTCCCGCCGACGGTGGCATCTTTCGGCGCAGCGGGGTACAGCCAGCAAAACAGCATAGTGGCCGCCGACGCACCCAGCAACTGGGCAATGATAAAGCCGGGTGCATCGATAGGACGAATGCCGGCAAATGTATTGCTTGCGGCGCGCGCCAGCGTTACCGCCGGATTGGCGAACGAAGTTGATGAAGTGAACCAGTAAGCCGCCGTAATGTAGGCAGCGACTGCAAACGGGGTCACCGATGGACGGCTGCGCGAGCATGCGATGATGACAGCGATCAGGCCAAAGGTCGCCACGAATTCACTCCACCACTGCGCCGGACCCGTACGTACGTGTTCCGACGCAACAAACAGCGGCAAATCGAACATGCCGTGGGCGGCCGCGACACCGGCAAACGCGCCTGAAACCTGCACCAAAATATATGGCATGACGTCGGACGCCCGCGTATTTTTCTGCCACGCTTCAGAGAGGGTCACCACTGGATTGAAATGCGCACCGGAGATTGTCCCGAACATCAGGATCAGGGCAACCAAGCCGGCGCCGGTGGCGATAGCATTGGCAAGCAGCGCCACAGCCACATTACCGCCTGCCAGCCGCTCGGCCATGATGCCCGAACCGACCACCACCGCCAGCAACATTGCTGTTCCCAGCCCCTCTGCAAGCAATCGACGAGCCAGATTCATACAGGAACCTCCCCGATGTGCCGAATTTTCTCTCTGATCGCCAACTGGTCCATCGATTCGATAGGCAGCGCAACGAATGCATCAATTTTCTTATGTATTTGCTTGAATACCTTGTCGAACGCCAGGCGCTTCACTTCGTCCGGGCCTTCAACTGCGGCAGGATCTTCGAAGCCCCAATGTGCCGTTGCCGGGTGCCCAGGCCAAAATGGGCACGATTCACCTGCAGCGTTGTCGCACACCGTAATGATGAAGTCCATGTGCGGTGCGTCGGCCGCGGCAAATTCATCCCAGCTTTTGCTGCGCATGCCGCCTGTCGGGAAGGCCGCGTCGAAGCGATTGATTTGCTCAAGCGCGAAGGGATTGACCTTGCCCCCGGGCCGGCTGCCTGCGCTGTATCCTTTGAATCGCCCCTTGCCGAGAATGCCAACCAAAGCTTCGGCCATGACGCTGCGCGCCGAATTGCCGGTGCACAGGAACAATACGTTGAATGTCTTGCCACTCATGCTGATACCCATTGTGTTGTGCGTTCCAGTATCCACCTCAATTCTGTCAGCAGCATGTTGCGCTCCCAGCGACTTCCGGCCCGGCCGGCACACAACAAGGCAGCTTGCCCTTTCCCTGCACTTGCGCAAGCGGGATGCAGCACGCCGATTTGTCGGCCGCAGGCTTGGCGGCAAGTTCGTCTGCGCCGAAAACCGGAATGGTATCGAGCGTCTGAAATGTTTCCCAGGCGATTCCGGCTGGATCGTTTACCCAATATTTGTCGGATTTGGCATAACAGCAGGCGACGTCAACCTCCTTCTCGACGCCCGGTTTGAGCGACGCCAGGCGCTCTTGCATTTGTGCCAGTTCATCGCCGGATTCGACTTGAATGCCAAGGTGGTTCAGGCCCGCCTGCGCGCCACGCTGAGAGATGGCAAAATTTATTCTTGGATCGTCGAGCATCCATTTTGCATAGTCTGTCTTTTGAACCGACGGTTCGCTTGCGAACATGGCCGAATAAAACTGAATGCTCGTGGCTAGGTCCTCTACAGCTACATGGACGTGAAATCGCTTCATGATCTGGCTCCTTCCGTGGATGTGCATGCGGTTACGCAAACTGGGCCGCATGGATTGCCGCCACAGCAATTTTCAGTGAGAAATTCGATCAATCCGTTCATGGTCTTGAAGTTGGCCGCATAAATGACAAAGCGGCCATCCTGCCGCGAAGTCACGAGGCCGGCGTGCGTCATTTCCTTCAAGTGAAAAGACAAGGAAGATGGCGGCACCCCGACATGTTCGCTGATTTTTGTTGCGGCCATGCCCTCAGGTCCTGCCTGGACCAGGGCACGAAATACTGCAAGACGCGACTCCTGGGCGAGCGCACTGAGCGCCGCAATGACATGTGTAGTTTCCATGCAATACACCATGATGAATTCGATACTTCCATAATAGTGGAATTATAGAATAAACGCAAGCCCACCTGAACGTATAAAGACTCAAACCGGTGCCAACGCCAGCCGGAAAAATTCCTCTACCAGCGCAGAAGTCTCGTCTGCCCGGCGCGCCAGCATCAAGGCGGTGGTGGCGCCGTCGTCCGTGACGGTGCGATAGCAGACGCCTGTCATCTTGATGCATTGAAACGATTCCGGCAGTACAGACACGCCGCAACCGGCGGCGACCAATCCAATGATCGTTGAAGCTTCGCGTGCCTCCTGCGATACCGCCGGCTCGAACCCGGCTGCGTGACACAGGCGGTGAATCTGCATATGCAAGCCTGTGCCGACATCGCGCGAGTACATCACGAATACTTCCTTGTTCAAATCCTTGAAGCTGATTGACTTACGCCTGGCAAGCCTGTGTGTAGTCGGCATCACCAGCACCAATGGATCATGCCGCAACGTCAAGACACTGATACCGCGATCGATTGCGACTTCAGGCGGACGCACGAAGCCGAGGTCCAGCGTTCGATCTGCAATGGCTTCGAATTGCCGCATGCTGGGCATTTCCTGCAACGACAAATTTACCTGCGGATAGTGCAGGCGATACTGATTGACGACGCGCGGAAGTATTTCCGAAAAAGGCATGGAGGAAGTGAATCCGACGCGCAACTGCCCTACTTCGCCGCGACTGGCACGGCGCGCCGTTTCACCGGCCTGATCCGCCAATGAGAGGATGCGGCGCGCATCGTCCAGGAACAGTTTGCCGGCGTCGGTCAGGCGTACCCAGCGCTTGGTACGTTCGAGTAACACTGCCCCAAGTTCGCGCTCGAGCGCCTGAATTTGGGCTGACAGTGGCGGTTGGCCAATATGCAAACGCAGCGCGGCCCGCGAAAAATGGAGTTCTTCGGCGACGGCAACAAAATAGCGCAGGTGGCGCAACTCCATGGTTGCTCACTTATCTTTTTAAAGTATAAATAATAGCCGAAATATATATTGGACGGTATTACGCTCAAATTCTATGATTGATCGCATCTGCAACGGAACATTCAACTAATTGCGCAGATCAGTTCAAGGACACACTGTGAATCTGAGTAACCCGGCAATACCAAAAGCCGAGAAGTACACCGCAAGCGGCACAGCGGCGTTTCGCCGCGCCAATCGCGCCTTGTTTCTTGGCGGCTTCTCGACGTTTTCCCTGCTCTATTGCGTGCAGCCGCTGATGCCGGTGTTTGCCAGGGAATTTGGCTTGACACCGGTACAGAGCAGTTGGTCCTTGTCGATCTCAACCGGCGCCCTGGCCGTCAGCCTGCTGATTGCCAGCGCGATATCGGACAGCGTCGGTCGCAAGTCCCTGATGTGCGGCGCCTTGCTCCTCTCCGCCATCGTCACCATTCTGTGTGCGCTCGCCGGTAACTTTTCGCAATTATTGGTGATGCGCAGCATACTCGGCGTGGTGCTGGCCGGTTTGCCTGCCGTCGCAATGGCCTACCTCAGTGAGGAGATTGATCCGGCATCTTTAGGCTATTCCATGGGTCTGTATATCAGCGGCAGCGCGCTGGGTGGGATGATGGGCCGCGTGGTGGCTTCGTTGCTCAGCGACGCATGGTCCTGGCGCGTAGCGATGGCCGCTATTGGTTTGTTCAGCCTGTGTGCCGCTGTCGAATTCTGGCGCAGCCTGCCCCAGTCGAAACGCTTTCGCAAGATTGAATTCAATCCTGGCGCCATCGCGCAAGGTTTGCGCGGCCATTTGGCCAATCCGGGTCTTCCATGGTTATTTCTATTGGCATTCCTGTTGATGGGATGCCTCGTCAGCCTCTACAACTACATGGGTTTCCGGCTGATGCAGCCGCAGTTCGGTTTGCGTCAAAGCCAGATATCAACAATCTTTTCACTGTACTTGATGGGCATCTTCAGCTCCGTCGCCGTCGGCAGGATGGCCGACAAATTCGGCCGCCGGCGCGTCTTGTGGCTGGTCATTTCCATCATGTTTGCCGGTCTGCTCTTGACACTGTCGAACTCGCTGATGCTCATAGTGCCGGGCATTGCTTTGTTCACCTTCGGTTTCTTCGGCGGCCATTCGGTTGCCAGCAGTTGGGTCGGCAGACGCGCCAAATCGCCGCAGGCATTGGCATCGGCCCTCTACCTCTTTTCCTATTACCTCGGATCGAGTGTCATCGGCTCCCTGGTCGGCATTACCTGGAGCAGCCACGGCTGGAGCGGCGTTGTCGCTACGCTTTCTCTGTGTCTGCTGGCGGCGCTCGCGATCGCCCTGCATCTACGCAATCTGGCACCCGTTAAAGAAGCCGCATCTGCTTTGCAGCTTCGCGCAGTGCCGGACGAAAATCCGGGTGCGTGATGGCAATCATTTCGAGAGCCCTCTGTTTGGCCGATTTGCCGCGCAACTGCGCCACACCGTATTCGGTGACCACGTAATTGACGTCGTTCTTGCTGGTGGTCAGGTGTGTGCCAGGCGACAACACCGGCACAATGCGCGACAGCTTGTCCGATTTTGCCGT
The DNA here is from genome assembly GCA_036561005.1 of Burkholderiaceae bacterium. GTDB lineage: Bacteria > Pseudomonadota > Gammaproteobacteria > Burkholderiales > Burkholderiaceae_D > PKWO01. Next base: position 21,603 of record DATBQE010000013.1, read on the forward strand.
CGAGGGCACCACGATAAACGATTTTCCACCGCGCGAGCGATTGGCCGATCGCACGAAATCGACTTGCCCGCCCGTGCCGGAATAAGGTGAATCGCCTATGCTTTCCGAACCGCATTGCCCAAGCAAATCGACCTGCAAGGTGGCATTGATCGTGATCAAATTGTCGTTCTTCGATGCCTCATAGGGATCGTTGGTGAAATTGACCGGATGCATTTCCAGCATCGGATTACGGTCCATAAAGGAGTACAACTTCTTTGAGCCAAGAGCAAAGGTGGCTACCATCTTGCCCGGCATATGGGTCTTGCGGCGGTTGGTGATGGCGCCGCTTTCCAAAAGCGTCATGATGCCATCACCGATCATTTCCGTGTGGATGCCGAGATCGCGTTTTTGGGTCAATTGCATGACGACCGCATCCGGTATTCCGCCATAACCGATTTGCAGTGTCGAGCCGTCGGCAATCATGTCGGCGACATATTTCCCGATCGCTTCCTGCACCGGGCCGATTTTCGGCAAGCCCACTTCCAGAATCGGTTCATCGCTTTCGACCACGCCGCTTACTTGCGAAATATGCACATGGCAATTGCCGTATGAAAAAGGTACGTTCGGATTGACCTCGAGAATAACGACCCGCGCCTTGGCCACGGCTTCCATCGTGTAGTCCGTGCCGAGGCTCAATGAAAAATAGCCATGTGCATCCATCGGCGATGCCATGGAAAACACCACGTCGGAGGCAATATGGCCGCGTTCGATCAATGAGGGAATTTCGGAAAAATAATTCGGTATGAAATCGCCCCACCCGGCTTGTCCGCAAGGACGCGAGGCACCGCCGAAAAATAATGCGACGTGCTGCACGTTCTCAACCGTGTCCGGATCGAAATAGCCATACTTTCGCATTGCCAGGATTTGCAAAACCTTGACGTTGCGCAAGGCTCGGCGTTGATCGGACAAAGCGTTCAATAGCGCCGGCGGCTCGCCTACACCGGTTGGAACGATGATGAAATCGTCGTTCTTGATGCGTTGTATTGCGTCTTGCGCCGACATGCGCTTTTGCGCATAAGTTTGCTGGATGGACATGGGATGTGCGACGTGGATAGTGGTGTCTCGGATGTTGTAATAGCGTCTGTTTTTGTATGCCTCATTGTATTGAACTTCATACAATGTCTGCAGTCTATCTTCTTAAGTTGACGCCATCCTGACAAATCAATCTAAAGATTTCCCTGGCGAATGTTGCTCGAAGGAACTACCATGTAAGCAAGAGCTCTCTACCGGAAAGTTCTTGGAAGGTCGGCATCGTGGCTATTGAACGTTATAGATTAATCTGGATTTCGGCATTGATGCTGCCGGCGCAATTTGCCTTGGCGGACAATGGAGCCCAGGCGCAGCTTTCTCCCGAAGCGAATGGGCAAAGCCGGACTGTCACGCATCTGGAAAACTTCAGATTTTCACTTCCGCCGCTTGACGAAGGACAACGCGTTAAAAGTGCGCAACTGCACTCCGGCCCCGGTGTTTCATCAGTCAGGTTGGACGAATCAAAAAAGGAAACTCCGAACGGCCTGCATTGGACAAGCACCGACTCTCATCCCGGTCTTGGTTACCGTATCAACAACAACGAGGATGTACGCGTTCATCTTGGACGGCATGGGGCCATGATGAATGTTGCAGTGCATTTCTAAGTCGTCTTGCTGTTCCACTCGCCGATCCATTGGACCAATTGCTCTTCGCTCATCGGTCGGGCGATATGAAAACCCTGCCCCTCCGTACAGTCGATGCCGACCAAGGCATCCCAGTGGGCGCTTGACTCGATGCCTTCCGCAATCACCTTCAAACCGAGTTTTTTGCCGAGTTGCGTGATCAACTCGGCAATTCTCGGCCCTTCCGGCGTGTCGATCTGGGTGACAAATGCGCGATCGATCTTCAACCGGTCAACCGGCAATTTTTCCAGATAGCTGAGCGACGAAAAGCCGGTGCCGAAATCGTCGATGGCGATTTGTATACCGAGCTGCTTCAATCTGGTCAAGGTCTCGAGTATCGAAGTGGTGCCCGACATGGTCATGGATTCGGTGATTTCCAACTCGAGGTCGTTGGCCGACAGCCCGCTGTCATGTAGTGCGTCTTGCACTGCCTTGACGAAATCGGACTGGCGAAATTGCATAATCGATACATTGACTGCAATGCGCTCAGGCGCAATGCCTTGCTGCTTGAGCTTGCGCATGGTAAAGCAGGCGGTACGCAGTATCCATGCGCCAAGCGTCACAATCAGGCCAGAGTGTTCTGCCAACGGAATGAAATCCATAGGCGGAATCATGGTTCCGTCTTCCTTCTTCCAGCGCACCAACACTTCGATGCCGGTGAATGCACGCGTTATGAGATTTACTTGCGGCTGATAAGCCAGAAACAACCGGTTTGCGTCGAAGGCCTTGTGCAGGTGCTGCATCATCTTCGCGCGTTCACGTATCTGCATCCCCATTTCGCGGGTGAATACAGTGTGGTAGCCGCGTTGGTGCATCTTGGTACGTTTAAGCGCAATGCTGGCGTCCTTCAAGACATCGGCGCCATTGGATTCAAAACCATCGAGCATCACAACACCCATGGAGGCCACAACGGTGTGCGCTGTCGATTCAATCTCGAACGGCTCGACAAAGAGCCTACGGATTGCTTCCGGGTCAAGCACGCTCGCCGGGCCAAGCAAGCCGAACACATCGCCTGAAATGCGCGCGAGGAAGACGTCGTCGCCGTAGTGTCGTTGCAGGCGATCGGCCACGGCTTTGAGCAACAGATCGCCATAGACGTGACCGAGCACGTCGTTGGTTTCGGCGAAATCGTCGATATCCACCAGCACGACCACCTTGCTCTTCTCATTGCGCTCGATAATGGCATCGATCTCGCCGATGAATTTCAGACGATTCGGCAAGAGCAGAAATTGGTCTCGGTAGGCGTGACTCTTCAATTGGGTCACCAAAGCCAGATTGTCGAGACAAACCCCGAAATTGGCACAGAACACTTCCAGCAATTGGTGATCCACCGAGGACAGGCTGTGCGGCAAATCAACAAACGCCGCCATCGGGCGATTGCCATGGCCTGAAAAATACAGCGTCATGGCGTTATCTTCGATCAGGGAGGTGCGGCTGCGCAGCACTTTCTTGAACGCCTCGCGTATTCTTGCATCGGCAAGTTCATCAATTGACGTGTTCATCAGGCTGCTGTATTGCCCTGCCGAAGCAACCACGCTGAATTTTTCCGCGACACCGTCAACGGTCAAACTGTCGGCCTGGGCGCAAATCAGCCCTTCGGAGGGAACGCCGCACAATGCCGCCAATTGCGTGATGACTCCCGAAGCGAAAGTCTGGATGCCGTCTTCCACGGCAAAGGATGCGCCGGAAGTAATAATCTGATGCAAACCGCGCCGGCTCGCGTCGATGGTGCGTATCAGGTCGTAGGAACGGATCGATGCGGTGAGCGTCGTGAGCAGCTTCTTTCGTGTCAGTTCGCTCTTGGTCTTGTAGTCGTTGATGTCGTAGTCACGAATCGCATCTTCTTCCGGTGCGTAGCCGGGTTGGCCGGTGCGCAGGATGATGCGGGTGTCGCACCAATTGAGCGTTTCGCGGATATAACCGACCAATTCCAGTCCTGCACGCTCGGTTTCCATGACTACGTCAAGCAGGACCACGGCGATATCGCTATGGCTGGAAAACAGCGCATGCGCTTCCTGATTGGAGTAAGCGTGAAGGAATTCAATGCGACGGCCGAGGATGACCACGTCGAGCATGGCGAACTTGGTCGCCTGATGCACATCTTCGTCATCGTCGACGATCGCGACGTACCAAACCCGGTTGGTCGTGCCGGGATTCTTGACCACCGGCTCGTCGCTGAACGTCAACTCGTCGCTGTCCTGCCCTTCCACCATCCCCGACATGCTACCTCCGCCAATTAATGAGTATTGCGCGACGTCTTATATCCCTCTTGCTGATGCAGAAGGCGGGTTTTTTTCTGATTATACAATGCGCGTTGCTGCCTTTACGATTAGTGCAAGCGCAACACATGTTAATACAAAGGCAAATCCTTGTTGCACCCTGTGTTCCGGGAGACGGCGTGACAAAATCCGCCCCAGTGCCATGCCCGCACCGGTAGCCAGGGTAAAGTAAGCGCAAAAATCATAGGAAAGCACCGCGCCGCGCCACACGGCCGTGGCGACCGAGACGCCCGAAACCAGGGCGACCACCAAAAGGGATGTTGCAACAATGCCGTGCATGGAGACATTAGTGAATCGACGCAGCAGGGGCACGATCACAAATCCCCCGCCAACGCCCAATAAACCCGAAATGGCGCCAGTCATTGCGCCAATGGCGCCCACCAGGGCAATTGTCGGCGCGCCCCATTCGAAGCGGCCGGTATCTGGATTGACATGACCTGCTTTGCGGCCGCAATCTTCTTGCGCGGCACGGCTCATGATCCGTCCGTGACCTTGCATCAGACGATAGGCAACCCAAAGCATCACAATCGCGAACAATGCCATCAACAAGCCTTGCGATAATCGGCGCGCAAGCATGCTTCCCAGCGCAGTGAAAGGCGCGCCCGCGACCGCCATCCAGAGCGCGGCACGATAGCGCACCAGCCCGCGCTGAAAACCCTCGATGGCGCCCAATGCTGCACTGCAGCCTACGGCGATCAAGGCCACTGGCGCAGCTTGCTGCATGGGCCAGCCCATTCCCGCCACCAATGCCGGCACGGCCAGAATTCCTCCACCGGCGCCGGTCAAACCCATGACCAGGCCAATAAAGATGCCGAGCAGTAGCGAAATAAGCATCTACGCGATGTGGGTAAGCTTCAACATCTAATTATTGTTCGGTCTGCGCGGCTCATTGCCATGATTGGCTTCGTTGTGTGTTGCCGGCGCGGCCGGGGCGGCGGCAGCAGCGGCACGGGCCGGTTGCGGTTCGGCAGGCAGCGGGGGATGATACTGAGGAACGGGCGCGGATGCTTGTGGCGGCTGGCGCATGACTTCCGTGTGCGGAAACTGCGGCATTGGTGCAGGTGCAGGCTGATTGGGCGCGGATTCCTGCCGCATGGTCGGGCGAGCTGGTTGCGGCTGGCGCCCCTGCACACCCGGTTCCTGTCCCACCCTCAACTGGTTCACTCTGTCCGGTGCAACGCCTGGCGACACCGGGTTCGCACTACTTGGGGTGAAGGTCCCGCGGTTGACGCTTGGTACTGTCCGATAAGCGACACCTTGCCGATGTGCCGGATCATGCTGCCAAACGCCCCCTGTGGCGCCCCGACGCGGGTTGCCGCCCACAGAAATGGTGTGCGCGCCCCAATTGGGCCGGAAGTGCGTGAAATTGGAGGCACCGACGACAACGCGTCCGCCATAGGCTATGCCGCCGGAACCGATATTGCCGAACGAGTTTGGCCGGTAACGCGGCGGCGGACTCCAGAACATCGGTGGTTGAGACGGCCACCACCATACGCCGTACACCACGCCTGGGTCGTAATATGGAACATAGACCACGTCGGGCGCATATGGCCGAATTTCAAGGTTGCCGCCATCAGCCACCACGGTTTGCTGCGGGTTGCTCTCCAGATTGCCGTTTGCTTGCGCTGTGGCGCGCAAATTCTGCACCGTATCCATCACCGCACCGGGCTGCGCCAAAAATGCATCGCCCAACTCCTGCGTCCAGGTCAATTGATCGTCCATCATTGCGAGTACCGAAGGGAATTGCGCCAGGCTTTTTACGCTTTGGTCCCATGCCTGCGTATTGAGTGCCATGGCGAGCGCATCGCCTTGCAGGGAAGGATTTTGTTTGACGAAACGGTCCGCCTGCACCACTTCGAGTGGATAAGTTGCTGCTGTCAGCACGTTGCTCAGCAAATCGTCGGGGTATAGCGCGATGGGAGCGAGCAATTGGTCAAGATCGCTTTGGCCGAACATTGCATTGCCATCGTCCTGCGCTGCGGCATCGGGCTGGACAATTGCGGCAGACGCCGCCACGATGCAGAGCAAAAAGGCCCGCAGAAGACGATTCACGCGATTCACGTTTCTCTCCGAATATGTGCTTGTTTTACAATGCTTGTCTTATATGCCAATGGTATCGGGCTTACTTGATCCGCGTCAACAAATAGAACCCATGCCGATCCGATAATGCAAAGCAGGATCGAGAGTGTAATATCGAGCATATGGAATCAGACTTGGGCGGCAAATGGACGAAATAGTCAGGCAGGCACAACTCAAATGGCCAAATGTGCCGTATTGCTATGGCTGGCTTGCACTAGACGCAAGGGGCGCATGGCGCATGCGCGACGAACACGCGCAAAAGCTGAACTTGCCGGGCGATAAAATCAATCACCCTGCCCTGTTGAGCTTTATTGCCCGCAATTACGCACGCGATGAACAGGGTAGTTGGTATTTCCAGAATGGCCCGCAACGAGTTTACGTCAATCTCGCTGCGACACCTTATATTGCGAGAACCGACCCTTTGCTGGGCTTCGTCCTCCACACCGGCGAGCCGGTCGCCACGCTGGACAGCGCCTGGATCACCGAGAACGGCAATTTGATCATCAAAGGAAACGAGAAGGTAGCCCAAGTGGACGACCGCGACATGGCTGAATGCCTTGGCTTGATGAGACTAGACGGCCACGTCATTGCGGACGAACAATTACTTGACTGGCTGGCGCGCGAAGATGGCGGCGGCAAACTGACGCTGGATCTGGCCAGCCGCCATGTGCCGGTGCAGCGCATCAAACATTCCGAGCTCGCTGCCAGTTTCCACTTCACAGCCATGCCCATGCCACAAGATTAGGCGCTTGGCCCACCGGGCCAGCCTATTTGCGCACCGAACCGATATGTATTTTCAAGCCGGTAGCACCCGGATGCACGGTTGCCGTGCCGCCCTCCAGATCGCCTTCGGAGGGCGTCGCACTGCCTGATTTGGAAATCCGCGCGCCGACCACAATATCCGGGAAGGCCGACAGTTTTGCGCTTGGCAGCATGCTCATGCTGTCGTCGAGCACAAATTCAAGCGGCAGATCCTTGACCTGCTTACGCAATACCGCCAGCGGCATTGGCGGGCCGCCCACTGCCTTGGCGAAAATGAATACGCTATCGCCTTCTTTCACTTGGGAACGCAACGCAGGATCGAGTTCGACCATGCCCGAGACTGTCGCCCCGGTTGGGGCCGAGCCGGAGTTGGTTCCGCCGGCAGGCGCGAGTGCCGCGCCCTTGGATGCAGGTGACGGCATGCCCGACAAGGTCAGCGCCTGATCGATACTGCCTGCAACCGAACGGGCGATGTCGGAATCCGGCGGCACCAAACTCAATATTTTTCGCCACTGCGTCACGGCAGCCTGATAATCGCGTCGTTCAAAGCTTGCGCCGCCTGATAGTGCCAATGCCTTGACGCTCTTCGGGTCAATCTCCAGGGCGCGCTCGATGACTTTTTCCGGTTCGCCTTGCAGGCTGCGGTTGTTGGCCATACCCATGGCGTCGGCGTAATCTGCCAGCAAATCGGCATTTCCGGGAGACAATTTCACCAGATGTCCGTAGGCGTCGGTGGCCTCGGGGAAACGCCCCAAACTCACGTAGGAACGCGCCAGCATGGCCCAGCCCTTGGCGTCTTCGGGCTGCTGCTTCATGTGCTGCGCCAGGTGTTCCACCATGTCATTGATCTGTTCCGCCGAATACGATTTCGGCGCGACCAGGTTGGCCGGGTCGAGACCGCGCGGGTTGCCAATCTGGAAATAAAGTGCAGCGGCAACTGCGGGCACCAGCAGACCAAGCGCGATTGCCGGCCAAACCATGCGCGTGCCGATGGCGGCGGCGGTTGTTGCGGGCCGCACTTCATCGACCACCCGCTGTTCCAGGTCGTGCTTGGCGCTGGCATAGCTCACATCGTCGATGGTTCCGGCGGCATGGTCGGCGTCCAGCTCGCGCAACTGGTCCCGCAAAATATCGAGGTTGACTGCATCGCGTTGCTTGTTTGCCTGGTTGCCCGGTCCATTCTGCAACAGCGGCGGAAGGACGAAGAACAGGGCGCCCGCCAGCATCAAGGCGGCGAACAGCAGAAATACGGTCATGTCTATTCTTTCGTATCGGGAGGGGTGACGAGCATTTCGCCGGCGCGCTGCAGATCGGCGGCGGAAGCGCTATCGTCCTGCTTGTCGCGGCTCTTCAATTTCCAGAAGAGGAAGGCAAAACCACCCAGCATCAGCAGGAAGGGACCAAACCACAGCAGCCAGGTCGTGCTTTTGACCGGCGGCCGATAGAGCACGAAATCACCGTAGCGCGCCACCATGTAGTCGACAACTTCCTGATCAGACATGCCACGGGCAAGTTTTTCGCGTACTTGATTTTTCAAATCGATGGCCAGCGGCGCATGCGAATCGGCAATCGTCATATTCTGGCACACCAGGCAGCGCAGTTGCTCAGTGAGGGTCTGCACGTGCTTCTCCAACACCGGGTCGTCGCCGATCGGTTTTGCCTCATCAGCCAATGAAATCGATGCCCACGCAGCCAATCCGGCAAAAACCAGTGCCGACAATAATTTACCCACGGTTGAGCTCCTGAATCTTTGGCAGTAATTCCTTGCTCAATACATCCGGCGTGATCGCGCCGATTCGTTTATAGCGAATGACGCCGTGCTTGTCGATCAAGAATGATTCCGGCACTGCGTAGACGCCGAAATCGATACCCACCTTGCCTTCGTTATCAAACGCAGACAACTTGTACGGGTCGCCCAGTTTGCTCAAGGTATCGATGCCGGCCGCGCGTTCATCTTTATAATTCAATCCCACAATCGGCACCACATCCATGCGCGCCAATTCGAGCAGCAGCGGGTGCTCTTCACGGCAGGTTTCACACCAGGACGCCCACACGTTCAGGAGCCACACTTTTCCGTCCATATCCTTGCGCGCAAAAACCTTCTGCGGGTCCTGCAGTTGGTTCAGGCTGAAGTCGGGCGCCGGTTTGTCGATCAGCGGCGACGGCACTTCCTTCGGATCGAGCGCCAGCCCGCGCCAGAGAAAGAACACAAGTCCAAGGAAAACACCAAGCGGCAGCAGGAAGCGCAGGAAGGTTCCGGTCGATACTGTTGGTTTGACATTTTCAGTCATGCCGGCACCTTGCCTGAGTCAGCTCCGGGCCCTGCGGACACAATTGGCGTTGTAGCGCGCCTGCGCACCTGCAGTCGATACCGGCGATCGGATGCGGCCAGCACGCCGCCAAACGCAATAATCAGGCAACCGCCCCAGATCCAGCTGACAAACGGCTTGTGCTGCACGCGCACCACCCACGCGCCGCCGCTACCGGCTTCACCCATCGAAACATACAAATCGCGCGTGAAACCGCGATCAATCGCGGCTTCGGTCATGTCCGTGTTCTGCACCACGAACTTGCGCTTTTCCGGCGTCATGGTGGTAACGATTGAGCCATTTCGCGTCACTTCAAAGGTGCCGCGCATGGCGGCATAGTTCGGCCCATTGACCGGGCGCACATCGATAAAACGGAAGGTGTAGCCGCCTGCGCTGGTCGTATCGCCCACGCGCATGCTGACGTCGTTCGATGTCTCGGTACCTTTGACCATGGTTACGCCAAGCACAAATACACCGATCCCGGCATGGGCAACCAGCATGCCCCAATAACTGCGCGGCTGGCTGCGAATGCGTTGCCAGAGCGATGTCCCCACGGGTGCGTGGCGCAAGCGTTCAATCACATGCGACGCAGTGGCCAACAATATCCAGGCCGTGAAACTCACGCCCATGACCGCCAATGCCGATGGAACGATGAACAGTGCTGCGATCACTGCAAACGCAAGTGTGCCCAATGCAACCCAGCGCAAACGCCGCGCAATGCCGGACAGCGGCGCTGATTTCCAGCGTACGAACGGGCCGATGGCCAGAAACAGCAAAACCGGCGTCATCAGCGGCACGAACACCGTTTCAAAGTATGGCGGCCCGACCGAGATCTTGCCGAGGTGCAGCGCGTCGAGGAACAATGGATACAGCGTGCCGAGGCAAACAGTCCCGGCCGCAGCCAGCAGCAGCACGTTATTGACCAGCAGCATCGATTCGCGTGAGACAAGGCTGAATCTACCGCCCAGACCAACCTTGGGCGCGCGCCAGGCATACAGTGCCAGGGAACCGCCGATGACAATGGAGAGGAAGACCAGGATAAACAGGCCGCGACGCGGATCGGTGGCAAATGCATGCACCGAAGTCAACACGCCGGAGCGCACCAGGAACGTGCCGAGCAGCGACAGCGAAAACGCGATGATGGCCAGCAGCACGGTCCAGTTCTTGAAGCTGCCGCGCTTTTCGGTCACGGCCAGGGAGTGAATCAAGGCGGTGCCTACCAGCCATGGCATGAAGGATGCGTTCTCTACGGCATCCCAGAACCACCAGCCGCCCCAACCGAGTTCATAGTAAGCCCAGAAGCTGCCGAGGAAAATGCCGAGCGTGAGGAACACCCAGGCAACAAGGGTCCAGGGACGCGACCAGCGCGCCCAGGCGGCGTCGAGTTGTCCGCCCATCAAGGCTGCAATGGCGAACGAAAACGCCACGGAAAATCCGACGTAGCCCATATACAGCAGCGGCGGATGGACAATCATGCCGAAATCCTGCAACAGCGGATTGAGGTCATTGCCGTCGGCGGCGGCAGGCAACAGGCGGTCGAACGGATCGGAGGTGAAAAGCAGGAAGCAAAGGAAGCCGATACTGATCAGACCCATGACGCCAAGCACGCGCGCTACTGTCTCGTCCGGCAGTTGCCGGCTGAACAGGCTCACGGCAAAGGTCCAGAATGCCAGCATTTCTATCCACAACAGGAGCGAACCTTCATGTCCGCCCCAGGTCCCGGCGACGCGGTAATAGATCGGTAGCAGGGAATTGGAATTCGACGCGACGTAGCTCACTGAAAAGTCGTTGCTGACAAAGCACGAGACGAGGCAGCCGAAGGCAATCGTGACAAACGCAAATTGCCCCGCCGCGACCGGACGCGCCATCGCCATCCAACGGCGGTTGCCGCTAAACGACCCGGCAATGGGAAATATGCCCAGGACCAGGGCCAGGCACAGTGCCAGCATGACGGAAAAATTACCAAGTTCCGGAATCATTTTCCGCCTTTCGATGGTTCACCCGCGATGGTGGAACCCAAGTGCGCATTGGCTTCATTGGCCTCGTTGCCCTTCTTCAGCGCATAGGCCGCGTCGGGCGGCATGTAGTTTTCGTCATGCTTGGCCAATACCTGATCGGCCGAGAATATGCGATCGCTATTGAGTTTCCCTTCCGCCACCACGCCTTTCCCTTCCTTGAACAGGTCAGGCAGGATGCCGCGATAGCTGACGTTGATCTTGTGTGCCATGTCGGTGACGACGAAGGTCCACGTCAAACCATCCGGCTGATGCACCAGACTGCCCGCCTCAACCATGCCACCGACGCGAAAGCTCCTGCCTTGCGGCGCTTCGCCGGCCAGAATTTGCGTGGGCGTAAAAAAGAACACCAGATTCTTCTGGAATGCCATCGTAATCAACCACGCGCCGACACCGAGGACCACCAGGCCACCGGCAACCAGGGCAAAGCGTTTATGCCGCGCTTTCATTGGTCGCCCCCCCCGCCCTTGCGTTGCGATGATCGATGTGTTGCTTGCAGTTGCCGCATGAGCGCATTGCGGCGCAGGCGCAGCATGACGACTTCGCCTGTCATGCAGAGCGCGACGACAGCGATGGAACCCCAAACATAAAGGGCATAGCCACCCATGGCAAAAAAATCGGCCCAGCTATCCCAGATCATACTGTCTTCTCCACATATTGCTTAACCCAATCGGTATGCCTTTCGCGCTCGAGCACAATGCATCGCAAACGGATAAACGCAACCGCAAACGTGTAGGCCCAAAATCCGAGCGCCATCACCAACATGCCGACCGCCATGCTCGGTGCCACTGTGCTTCCGGTACGCAAATTGAAGGATGAGCCTTGATGCAGGGTATTCCACCACTGCACCGAAAAATAAATAATTGGAATATTGACCACACCGACCAGGGCGAGCACGGCGCCCGCCCTGTCCGCACGGCGCGGCTCGTCAATTGCCGCCTGCAGGGCGATGAAGCCGATGTAGAGGAAGAATAGAATCAGAAAGGAGGTAAGCCGGGCGTCCCATACCCACCATGTACCCCACGCGGGTTTGCCCCAGAGGGAACCGGTCCAAAGCGCGAGAAACGTGAACATGGCCCCGGTCGGCGCCAATGCCGTTGCCATCATGGACGACAAGCGCGTATTGAGAATCAGGCCCAGGCCTGCCCAAAAGGCCATGGCAACGTAGATGACCATCGACATCCAGGCGGCCGGAACATGCAGGTAAATAATGCGGTACGAGTCATGTTGCTGCGCGTCGGTGGGCGCGTAAAAGAAGCCGACATAGAAGCCGACAGCGATCAACAATACCGCAGCAATGGTAAAAGGCCAAATCAGCCGCCCCGCCAAAGGAAAAAACGTCTGCGGCGAAGAGAACTTGAATATGTGGAATCGCCCTGATTGCCTCGCAGGCGCGGTGTTGCTATCTGGATTGGACACTAAATTGTTACTCCGAGGAAATTCCTTGATTCCATAAGCCTATTTGCGTATGCGGATGCAGAAGGCGCTATTCTACTAAAATTGTTGCCGCTCGACCCGATCTTGATCATGCTGCAAATCAAACAGGAAAAGAGCATTTCAGCAATATCCATTCCAGAAATTGCCCCGTTATTCCATTGCAATCCGCAATGCAACCGAAGTCGCCCATGGGGTCAGCACCAGCGATGCGGCCAAGCCTCCCCCAAGCAGCAGATAATGCGCACTGGCTCCCATGCCGCTCGCTTCGGCCCCGACCGCGCCGGCCCCAAAGATCAATACCGGGACATAAAGAGGCAGGACAAGCAGAGAAACAAGCGCTCCGCCGCCGCGCAAACCGAGAGTCAAAGCGGCGCCGATGGCACCGATCAGGCTCAATACCGGGGTACCGAGCAGCAAACTGTAAAACAGCACCAGGATCGACGAGCCCGGCAAGTCGAACTGAATGGCAAGTAGAGGCGACAGCAGCACCAATGGCAAACCCGACACCAACCAGTGTGCCAGCACCTTGCCGATCACGATTACCGTCAGCGGCTCCGAGGAAAGCAGCATTTGCTCCAGGGTTCCGTCGGCATGATCGGAAGCAAACAGCCGCCCCAACGCCAGCATGGAGGCCAGCAGTGCGCTAACCCAAAGAATGCCGGGTGCCAAGGTACGCAACAAATTGGGTTCAGCGCCAACCCCCAAGGGAAACAAACTGACTACGATAATGAAAAAAAACAAGGTCGTAACAATGTCAGATCGGCGTCGAAAGGCCAGCAGAAGATCGCGCTGCACAACGCCCCAAAGCGCTTTCAACATGGCTGCACTCCGCCAAGATGCAAACGCAGGTTGCGGCCGACTTTCAGCTCGATTTCCTGGTGAGTGGTGTATACCAGCATGCCGCCTGCGCCGAGATGGGTCTCCATCTTGCGGCATAGCGTTTCGACCGCGTCGCGGTCCAAAGCGGTGAACGGCTCATCGAGAATCCAGATTCTCGGCTGCTTGTCGAGCCATAGCCGCGCCAGCGCGACCCGTTTGCGCTGACCCTGCGAAAGCGAACGGGTAGGCAGGTGGCCGATCTCGTCCAAGCCCAACGCGTCGAGTGCGTCCCAGACCGCCTCGCGGCTCACGGGGCGGCCAGCCAGCGTGGAGGCAACAAACAGGTTTTCCCATGCGGCCAGATCGTCCTTGACGCCGTTTGCATGACCCATATAGATCAAATCGGCACAATAATCTTCGCGCACGCGCCGTATGTCATTGCCATTCCATTGGATTTCCCCGGCTGCGGGATATGCCAGGCCGCAAAGCAAACGTAACAAACTGGTTTTGCCGCTACCGTTAAGGCCGGCAATACGCATTGCATCGCCCGCGGCTATTTCGAAATTGATATCGGTAAAAAGGTGACGCTCGCCGCGCGAGCAAGCAAGCTGAAGGCCCTGCAGAGTCATGTGTCATCTCCCATGGGCGCAAATGGTACAGCAAAGTTGGCTGGTGCAGGCTTGATCCAGGTCAAAATCCACGACCGGTATCGGGAATTCATCCGTGATCCGCGAATGCGGCGCTGCCAAAGGACAGACGCAGTCCGCGATTGCGTTGACAGGCGGTTTCCCTGCCCATAGATCAGGAGACCAGCTTGAAGGCTTCGACCGCGCGTGAAAGTGCCGACACCTGCTCTTGCATCTGCTGCGTCGACAACACTGTTCGACGCACGATCTCCATGCTTTTTTCACTCATGGCGCGCATGTCGCCGAACGCGGTAGCCACAGAATCGATGCCTCTGCTCTGCTGTTGGCTGGCCAATCCAATTTCATTGACGGTACCAACCACGTGCTGAATCGAGGTAACAACCTGCTGCATGCTGGCACCAGCCTGTTCCACCAATTTTCCGCCGTGATCAACCGTCTCCACCGAACGCCCGATCAACACCGAAATTTCCTTGGCAGCAGTGGCAGAGCGTTGTGCCAGTGCCCGTACCTCCGACGCCACCACGGCAAATCCGCGCCCTGCTTCGCCGGCACGGGCTGCCTCCACTGCCGCATTCAACGCGAGGATGTTGGTCTGAAATGCGATGCCGTCAATCATGCTGACAATGTCGGCGATCTCGTGCGCACCAAGCCGGATCGATCCCATCGTGTCAACCACTTGCTCAACAACTTTGCCACTCCTGGCAGCAAGATCGGAGGCCGAACTCACCATTACATTCGCAGCAAGGCTGTGTTGCTCATTTTGCCGCACCAAAGTCGTCACGTCGCTGACGATTTCCGCGATTTGAGCCACTTCGCCTGCTTGGCGCTGCGCCTGGTCGGCCAAGTCGGTGTTGTCCGTGTTGAATTGCCGCAGGCCACCAGCAATCGATTGACCTGCAGCACGGACGTTGCCGACGACGGCAGCCAATCCAACGCTGATGCTGTTGATGGCCAATAACACCTGCCCGATATCGTCACGACGGTCGACCGCGACTTGGGCCGTAAGATCGCCGCCTGCCATGCGCTGGGCCGCCTCCCTTGCCGCTTGCAAGGGCACAGTCACCTCCCGACGAACCAGGAAAAACGTGCACAAACCCATTGCCACTGCCAGTCCCGAAGCAAGGGCAAATCCCGAAGCTGCCGAAGGCCTCCACGATGGTCCCAGAAACGCCGCCGCACCAAGAACCGCGCCGAGGATGCCTGCAACGATCAAGGCGATCCTGCTTGCGACGCCAAAACTCAACATGTCGTGAACATCGAGGCCGACATAGATTGCGCCGATCAAGCGACCACTGCCATCATGCAATGGGTCGTATTTCGTCATGTATTGCTTGCCGAAGATTGTGGCGTAGCCGATGAAAGCATCGCCACGCTTCAAGCTGCGATACGCCGGATGAGATCGATCAAGCATCGTGCCGACAGCGCGCTTGCCGTCGGCGCCCTTGACCGAAGTCGTTATCCGAAGAAAGTCCTCACCCATCTTCAAGAAAACCGTGGCGTTGGCATGCGCCTGCGCGGTAAATTGATCGGGGATCGAGAAATCGAGATTGATTCGATGCCGGCCGCACTTGACTGTCGGTGTCATGTGCCCGCCGATTTCTATCAGGTTTGCGTTATCGATTGAGAAGCCGCCGGGAAAACGTCCGGCAAAATTCGCAGATAGGCGCCGGATTTTGCTACGCAGCGACAGTGGATTATTCATCATGGCAAGGCAATCGCCGATCCGTTTTTATTTTTACCGTGCAAAGTTAAATCCATCCGCAGGCGAACATTTTCCTCCAGCGCGTCTACCCAAGAGGTGAATTGTTTGCCAGTTCAATCATAGGTGCAACACTGCCCGTTTCTTCGATTTGTTTCCTGCCATGCAATGATTCATCGTGATCAACGTAGTTCCATACCACTTGCATGGCCGATGAAATTGTCGCGAGATTACCGCGGTCATTCTCAAGATAGGTGCTCATCAGGCTGAGCGCTTTACGCATTGTATCGAACAGTTCGGTTTCAGTCTCCTCCCTTGCTTCCACGCAATGGTGGGCTTCCTGCAACACTACGCTGAATTTCCTCCTCATGTCGTCATCGAGCGTATTGCCGTCTTCAAACTGCTCCAGAAATGGTTCCAGTGCTTGCAATACCCGGCGTTCGGACACAATGTTGCCATTCAAATAACTCCATAACAGAATCGCAAGACGGCGCATTTTCTGTGAAGAAATCTTGCTTTCGTGCTGCGGACCAAGGTTTTCGATCACAACTTGCGTTGCCTTCCTGATTTTCACGCGCGTTGTCGCACCCTCCCGTTCTTCAATATCGAGGAAATCCTGCAAGGTGATGACGTTGGCACGCAGTTCGTGCCCATGCGCATGTGAAATCGTCCGTCCACTCTCGAGGAATGTGCGCAGTCGCAATATCGCTTTCAACACTGCATTGTGGCGTTGCCCACCAGCAGGTTGCGTCAATTTGCCTCTGTGAGGCTGGTCCGACAATTCATTCGCATCAATTTCGCTCATGCGCGATTTATCGAGCATCGCACTCTTGGAACGAGAGGGCTTCACAGTACGGGCAATGAATTCCTGGCGCCGGCGCAACGCTTCGAAGCCCACCAGCAAGAGTAATGCGATGATGATCAATACATGGGCCCTGGTACCTTCAAGTCCGGGGTCCCAGGCGAACAGCATGGCCCCAACAATTCCCATCACCACAAAATTGGCCACCAACAATTTGAAATTGCGGTCCATCCAGCCGCGCAGGTAGCACGTGACTAGCGGCACAAGGTAGGCTACTAGAAACAAAACCAACTGCAACAGGAACAGTGCGCGAAACCACATGTGATATTGGCAAACAAACTTGTCTGCAGCGCTGTCTTCCCGGCCGTTCAGGTTATACCCTTGGTAAGCCTTGACCAGGCATTGCTCGACCGTCTCGCCATGATTGCAATGGCTCTCCCCGAGCGCTGCGGCGTCGGAAGGCAGCTTGGCCGACGGTTGATGGAAATTGACCGGCCAGAATCCGATACCGTCAAAATTATCCTTGAAATAGATTATGTCGTCCTCAAGCTGCTCCCAGTTGCGCCCGTCGAATTCAATGACGGGAATTACGCCAGACAATAGCGTGTGGCGCTCTTCGCCATGCAACGCTTGTTCGATCTCCAGCCGCAGACGTTTTTTTGAATCCGTGGTCGGCTCTTCTATCAAGAGCAGGATGTGATTGCGCGTCTGCGACGTAAGTTGCGGCACAAACACGGAATAGGTTTTGTCGATCATCTGGTAACCCGAAGTCCAGACAGCCTTTCGATTGTCTTGCGGATTGATCAACCCCAGAAGCTTGAGCATATGATCGTAATCATTGGCTTTTGCAGTGGCATGCGCGGCACTGTCGTTGCGCAGGACCTTCGGTTGCCGCAGCACGATATTCAAGCCATATCCCTTGTTGGCGCTGCGCAAATCCTTGCCTAGGTCATCGACAAATTGATCAAATACGGCAATGGCCTCGTTGTTGGCTGTGGATGTATCGTCAAAGCTTGGATAACCATCGAAGAACAGCGTGACCCCGCTGCCGCCTGCTTTCTTCATCAAATCTGCGATGTCCGCCCGCAGCTTCTTGAAGTAGGCGGTTTGCTCCTGTGTGCTCAGCGCATTCCAGCCGCTCCATTCGTCGCGCCGAATAACCCAATCCATTTGAGTCTGGAAGCCTTGCGCGACTTTGGCAAAGTCGTAATTCACATCGTTTCGTCCCGGCGCCGGCTTCAGGTTGCCCTTGTCGTCGAAAGTGAATCCGATGAAACCGACCCGCGACAATACGTTAAAGTCAATTACCTGTGGTTGATTTGTATTCGCTTGAGCCGGACTCGGGTCCTGGGCCTTTGCATCGCCGCCAGATGCAGGCGCTTTCGGTGCATCGAGCCAAAAAGGATAGAAGGCGTACACCTGCCCGGAAAGGTCATTGAGTACGCAGCCACACGAACTGATGATCGCGCCGTCCTTGAAGCCCCAGGAGCCGCCGCTCCAGGATATCGCCTGGTTTCGTGATGGCGGCGCCTTGCGCACCAGTTCGCTCAATGTCGCCCGATAATATTGATAGATGTCTGCGGCCACGGTCTGCGCCAGACTGGTCTGCTCGCTCGTGCACAACTGGCTCATCTTGCGCAATGGTTTGAGGTTATCGAAGCGTGCAGTCATGTCGGCAACGGACTTCTCGTCTCCGGCGCCGAGCGATGCAGCCACGGCCGACTCGAACGCGTTGTAGGCATCGTCCTTCATCATCAAGCCGCGAACATATTTGGCATAGTCGGGTATGTTTGCCGGACACGCGCCGAGGCTGTACCAGATCTTCGCTTGAGCGGCTTTGTCGAATAGATCGGCAGTCGGATAATTGACGCCTTCCAATTGCATCAGAATATCGACCAATGGAATCGGCAATATCGGTTTCTGGTTGTTGTCGCTAAATACGGCATCGAGTTTTTTGAGCGCATCCTGATCCAGACTGTAAGTGCCCAACTCTGCAACCGAGGAAATCTTGACGCGATATTTTTCGAAGTTGGCGTCCTGCTTCGCGTCGGCCGCAGCCGCGCGCATCGCCGCATCAAGGTCGGCGCTGTCGACGTACAGCACGCCCTGCAGCGGTTCCAATGCATGGACAAGATCGTCGGGGATACCCAGATCCGTCATCTTCTGGATCGTCACGTCAGTGACGCGATATCCGCCAACCTTGGCCACACTTTCGATGTTGGACAGATAGGTTTTCACCACGGCCGGCGGTACATCTTTCAATGCTGCGGTGATTGCTGCATCGAACTCGCCGACATCGGCAAACGGCTTGGCGGGAAAACTCGCAAGTCCAACCAGTATGCCCGGCTTGCCGCGCAGGTTATCGATGTCGGTTTGGTCAATCCGATAGGAAAAAATTTGGCCCGTACCACGATCGACCGGCTTCCTGGCGGGGCGTTTCAGATACTCGTCAACCAGCCCGAGTCTGGCAGCATCGCTGCCGCTACGTCGGATATCGTAGGCTGATTTTTTCTTGTCCGACGGCAAGGCTTCCACCCATGCACTGAAATCGCGGGTAAGGATAATGCCTTTCTCCTTGGGGTGTCGCGTCGCGAAGCCCGCAAAACCGGAGATCGATTCGATGAGCCCGCCGGTAAAGTCGCCAATCGGTTCAATCTTGAATACATAGCAATAACGCTGCATCCAGAATAGCGTTACCGGCCCGACGATATCGTCCGTCAACGGCTTGTGGCCGAGCGCCACGTCGCGCAGGAAATCGGGGTCGTCGTGATAAATCAGCGCAAGATCCTGCTGAATCTGGTGGGCAACAGCCTTGTCGTATTTGCTGAACTGCTCGACCCGCAGCAACCTGTCGTAATGAACTTCCTCTTTCACGACAACATTGTTCTGCTTTGCAGGCGCTGCTTTCGCTGCGGTGGCGCCATGCGCCGTACCGCCGGCGATACACGCTCCCGCCATGGCAAACAGCAGAACTGAAACCTTGCGCCCCAAGCCTGCGCGTTGCAAGCCCCGCAAGACGGTGCAAAGAAAAGTATGAGTATTCATGATTAAAGAGTTCGCCCTTCCTTGAGCAATTCCTTGCCCACGCCTTTGACCAGATCTTCCTGGACAATGGTGCGTCGTTTCATGCGCGCCGCACGTATTGCGGCATAGCGCGCCACGTTGGTCAGCGCCCCGCCCGATAGTTCGTATTTCTCGGCCAACGTTGCGAAATCGACCTTGTCGTCGAGCATGCCTTTATCGGGAAACAACCCCTCCCATAGACGAAGGCGCTGCCGGCCGTCCGGCATGGGAAAGTAGACTGTCGACTGAAAACGGCGCGCAAACGCCTCATCGATGTTGGCCTTCAGATTGGTCGCCAGGATGACGACACCGGGAAAATCTTCGACGCGTTGCAACAGGTAGGACACTTCCTGATTGGCATAGCGATCATTGGAACTGCTGGTTTGCGTCCGTTTGCCAAACAAGGCGTCGGCTTCGTCAAAAAACAGAATCCATTTCCGGTTCTGAGCCTGATCAAACACATTGGCAAGATTCTTTTCCGTTTCCCCGATGTATTTCGACACCACCATCGAAAGGTCAATGCGGTAAACGTCGACTCCGACCGTCGCTCCGATCAGCGTCGCAGTCAAGGTCTTGCCGGTTCCCGGTGGTCCATAAAAAAGGCTGCGGTAGCCGGGTTTCACACTCTTTTCCAGATTCCATTGCTCCATGATCGCTTGCGACGATCGTAGCCAGACGTTGATGTCCTCGATTTCATCCATGGTTTCGGCGCCAAGCACCAGATCGCTCCAGGAAAGCTTGCTGGTGATCAGTTTGGCCGGAAAATCGGCACTAAAATCAGGCTTGTGATAATGGCCTGTCGTGAATCTGTTCAGATACTCGTTGGTCAAGATCAATGCACTGCTGAATATGGGCTCGCCGCTGCCTTGATGCTGCACCCGGATCATGCCGCGCTTGGCGAAGACATGGGTATCCTCAAAGAGCGCCATGGCGGCAAATCGCTCATCGAGGTTATTGCCCGCCAGCACAAAGATCGCTGTTTCGCAGGTCGGCAACAGACCGCCGTGCGTTTTTCCGCGCCAGCCGCCGAATTCGGTAAAGCCGCGGTCAATTGCCTTGTTATGGGTGAAGAACGGATCGAGCACTTGCGGACGGACGTGCGGTATCAGGGCAAGAATCAGCACAATACGTTCTTCAAGGTTCAGGCCGCACTCGCGCACAACCTGGGCGTATTGGGACGGATCGCTGCGCAAGTCGGGAGCTTTCTCCAAGCGTACCGCCGCCACGCGCTTGTCGTCGGCGTTGCCGTCCTGTTCGAAGTAGCAAGTGAAACGGGTATTCAATACCTCGACAAACCAGGCAATTTCCCTTTCGAGACAGGCGGCATTTGCAACGAGTGGGTCCATAGGTTGATTCAAGGCTTAGTTCAAGATTCGGTTGAAGCTTCGGTTGAAGCCAATAAACATGTTTGCGACGTTCGGATTGCCCATGGACGTCAGCGCCATTTCACGTGAATGGGGCGCACCATCCAGGCATGCTTGACCATGGAAATACCCCAGGGAAGTTGATCGAGCAGCATGTCGAAGGCGCGCGTTTGCACGCGCAAATGCCAGACCTCCTCCTGAAGACTGAGCCAGCCCTGGCGCTGCAGGAAGGATTGCCGAAAACCTTCGATCGAAGTGTTGCCGATCGCCTTCCAGTTCTGGATCATTCCGCCTATCAAGTTCTCGATGGTTTCCCGTTCGCGATCACTAATCTCGATACCGGCCACAATGGGCAAACCGGTTGCCAACCCGCACATTTGCTTGTTGAGTACCAGCGCGTATTCCGGTGTATTGGTTTGCCCCGTCACCATGAATTGCAGCAGGTGAACCGCACGTTCAGCGGCCTCGCGGTTGACGAATGCGTTGTGTTCCATCAGATCGAGCAAACTGAACAATCTGGGCAGGTAGGGCCAAGCCAGCACCAGCCCCGCATTCTCCACATGCACGTCGATATTCGATGCTGCCGCGTCTGCCTCCGCACTGTCCTTATCGCTATCGTTTATCGAACGACTCGTTGGTGACTTGTCTGGAGCAAGACCGGGTAATCGGCTCATGTCTCTACGCAACCCAGTTTCTACTTTCCGACCATCATTCAGATGCTTTGTGTCGCTGAGGGAATCGTTCGCGCATGCCGACTCCGTTTGTGTCGACAACGCGTCGTATTTGGCGGCACCTGCATCCATGAGTTCGCGTAAGGGCCGGGTTGAACGCAATCCGGCCTCACGCGCAAGCCGGGCGGCAAGCAGGGTCGGGAAGGCAGTCTTGCCGTAGGCGCCGCGTTGAACAAAGAAATAATCGAACGCCGCACGCCACGCCATGACAAACGCACGGCGACGCGGCAGGTCACTGGATAGAAAATGCAGGGCTTCGCCCGCTGCATCGGCGTATCTCGTTACGGCATCACCGTGCTGCCCCAGCAGTGCTGCCAGCATGGGCGTGAGCTCTGTGGAAGAAAAAAGACCGACCAACTTCTCGTTGAAACTCGGATCGGCCAGATTCGGCGTCAATGTTCTCGCCAGCGCGCCCGCATTTTCGCCGGTCAGGCCAAGCAGCAATGCGCGGCCTTCGGACAGGTTTGCTCGATTAACTGCCTGCAAAAGTTTCGCACTCCAGGTTTCCGGGCCAGACGTACCAAGGATCTGCGCGTCGTCTTGCGCCGTGGCATACAGTCTGCTTTCTTCCGAATACGCCTTCGGAGGCGCATTCCCGTCTGGCGCAATGCCCGTGTTCGCGCCTGCAATATCTATGGTGTCATCACTCGAATCTGCAACGATTGCCTCCAGATCTACAATCTCATTTTGTACCAACGCCTCAAATACCCGACGGTAATATTGTGCGAGATCGCGTGCCATTTGTGCGTGATTTTCAATTGCATGCAGGAACGCGGCCTGGCGCGCAACGTCGTCATGGGACTGCCGGGTAATTTCCGCCTGTATGCGTTGCCGCCACTTGCCTGGGGAAATGCTGTCGTCCA
This sequence comes from Burkholderiaceae bacterium, assembly GCA_036561005.1. GTDB lineage: Bacteria > Pseudomonadota > Gammaproteobacteria > Burkholderiales > Burkholderiaceae_D > PKWO01. The sequence continues at coordinate 44,163 of DATBQE010000013.1, forward strand.
TCGCGCTTGCAGCGGCCGCACCTTTGGCGATTTCCGAGCGAATTTGGCCCGTCTTCCCTGCCTCCGATTCCGAATAAGGCTGCCAGGAGTGGAGCGCATTTTTACGGACATCATCACCCTCGTCGATATCCTGTTCAGGCACCATATCTGCACCCAGCGCGGCATCGCTCCTGTGCATTTTGGAATCTTTCGGCTGACCGAGCCGCCGTTCCTCGTCGACGTCGGTTCGACGATTACCGGCCTGTACCACGAGAGCTTCGAGATCTACAGTTTCGCGGCCCAGCAGACGGGCGAAGATCAGTCGCAGAAAGCGTGCTTTTTCCAGACACTTTTCCGCATGACTGGCCACTGCGCCGAGAAACACTTTCCGGTTTCCGATGTCTGAACCGGCAATCACTTCGAGATAACGGTCAATGAGGGTCAACAATTCGTCATCGTTGAGGGCATCAAGCGGACCGGCCAATTTATCCTTCAATGCGAAAAATGCGACGCGCAGTCGCTCACCTTGCTTGATGACCGCGTGACGCAGCGCTGAGGCCAATATGTCGATTGACGGGTCGGCAGCCGACTCGTCTACGGTTTCATGCGAGGCAAGTTGTTCAAGGCGCGCGGATCGGTCCCCGATATTTTGTTGCCGGCCGTGTGTTGGAAGGTTGGCGGCTACATCTCCGCCTGCGGCGCCGGTTGCCATCCCGCTCTGCTTCAAGGCCCGCTCTGGATCGACTTGCGTGCCTTCTGCAAGACTTGCGAGCACGTGAAGGTAAAACGCCGACGCATCTGCCGAACGCGCCGCATATTCCCTGACCTTCCGTAACAAGCGTGCCCGTTGCTTCGAATCCGGCAGCGACTGTGACTGCGACTGCGACTGTGACTGTGACTGTGACTGTGACTGTGGCCCCAATTTTGGGCCCGAGTCCACTGTAGCCTGCTCATACAAACGAAGCCCCGCATCGCTGGGGGGCATTTTTGCCGTATTCCCGCTATCTGTGGCTACGGAACCCGAAGCGATTGCCACCTGAAGCAGTTTCTTCAGTTCGGACGCGCGCCAGCCCAATGCCACAGGATTGATCCGCCTCTGCCGCATACGAAGCCATATCTTCGCGATTTCGTCCGTATCGTCCGCCGACAATGTTTTAAGGGCATCGGTACGGTCAAACTCATTGCCGGGTGCGTTGGCATGCGGCGCATCCAACGCATCTTCCGTGCCGCTCAACTCGATCTCAATACCGGCGTTACACTGATCCAGGAGCGTCGCCAAATCGACCGATTTGTCGCTCGCCAGTCTTTCCAGAACGAGGCCGTAAAAAATGTCAGGGCGCTTCGCGCGCGCTGCGCATTCTTCGATGGAACCCAGGCTTGGTGCATGCATAGCGAAAATCGATTGTGCAGCCGAGGTAATGGCAACTTCGCTCAGTGCAGCGAATTTGGCGGGCGCCCACCGCAGTGCCGATAGCTTGGTCTCTCCGCTTTTAATTTTTTGCCAGACAAGCGCGAGTTCTTCCGCGCGCAATGCCATCGCACTCTCTGGTGCATCGTCCGTCATCGTAGGTTCCGCATACAGCGGAGCTCGCGGCGTAGCGCTTTGGGGGGTAGCGTGTTGACCGCTTTCCATAGGCGCGACGGGGCGCCGGGCGGAACCAGGCGAAGAACGCAAGGTGGCCCCCCCGTTCTGTGCTGTCTTTTTATCGCGCGCAATATCCAGACTGCGCCCCTCCAATTGTTCCAGCAAGGATAGGTAGAGGGCCTTCGCGTCACCCATCGCCGATGAAGCATGCTCAATCCGACCCAGCATGGCAACCCGTTCGGATGTGGCGAGATCGTCATCAAAGCGTGCTCGTTGCGAGTCGTGACGCAGGTAGAATTGCAGCAAGCGGCGCAATTGCTCGCTATTGAAATTGAACTTCTCCCACGGGAGCTCTCCGCGACGATACGTGGCAAACAATTGCTCAGCACGCGCCGGATGGTTTGTCACAAGCACATCGATGGCTGCAGCGAGCGTGCGACCGTCGCACTCGCCTTCCGCGGCATTTTCCGCATTTAACCCTGCGTTCCCGGAATCGGCTTTACCCACATCGTTTGCTGGGGTGAATTGCGAAGTCTGCGTCTGACTCAAATGCCGACGCAGATTTACCAGCACGTCATGGCCATCCGTATCCGCATTTTGCAAAGGGGCGTTTGCTGCCAAGCCTGCTTGCTCGCCGAGCTTATTCAGTACAGCGCGCATGATTTCCGGCGTTTTTCCATCGAAAGCGTCACGCCAAATATTGACCACATCGCGCATCGCCGTTGCCGGGGACATATTTTGTGTTTCGGCAGTGCGTCTGATCGCATAACGCATGACGGATTCGACGAAACCATGAAAATCGTTGTCCGCAGCGTCCTCGCCCAGCATCCGGTCGAAGGCGAAATTCCATACGTCACGGCGCCAGACGTCACTGTCCGTGTCGCGCAACGCCAAACTTGACGCGTGTTCGCCAAGATAGGAAAAAACCGGCACCGTGCCAGGTTCGATCAAGTCGACAAAATCCTTCAGCATAGAGGGTGAGAACCGTTCCACAAATTGACGCCGTACCCGTTCAAATTTGCCGTAGTGACGCAAGGCATCGCGCGTCAAAGCCGCATATTGCCGAAATAGCAGGTGCCACATCGATTCCAATTGGGCGGCATCGCCATCCAGGAGACAGCGCACGAGAAGAAAGCGAAGTTGGCTGCTTTTTTCGTCTGCTGTATTGCCCGCTGTATTGCCCGCTGCATTACCTCCCATAGCGTCCGCCGCGTTGCCCGGAGCCTCGGACGCACCGCCAGACGGCGGCTTCGATTCCTCTTTCGGACCGGCATGCGCGCTATCGCCCTTCACTGCCTGCCCCGTCGGGGCATGTTCTCCACTTCGCCCGCTCTCCCGTACAATGGCTTCAAAGTCAACCAATTGGCCTGCAAGCAAAGTTTGAAGCACGCGCGAGTAATAGATTTCCCTGCTCAATGACTGCGCGGCATGGGATTCGATTGCCTGCGCGAAAGCGCCGCGATTTCCAATTCCGGCCTCCTCGTCATACGCGATGAAATGGGCCACTAGCCGGGACATCTGAAGAGCATCGAGTTTCAGGCCACTTATATGAATCGTCCCTTGTCGGAGCGCATCGCAAGTTTTGCTGAGCCAGGGCTCGTCGAGGACATGGCCATGAATAGTGTCTTGCTCCGACGATTCAATCTGTCCAGGTTTGTTCTGTCTCAGGGCCAATTTCAATACGTGGACCAGCTCGGAAGAATATTCCCGTTCGGTTTGACTCGCATTGACCAACTGCAATATCCGATTCATGCCGACAACACCCGCGGCACGGACAAAGGACTCGACTGCCTTTACCACAAGAGATTTTTCTTTGCCTGTTGCGGCACCCCATGCAGTTTCAAACAAAATTTCCCAAAAGACGTCGATCGATACGTCTCCCGGCTCATCGTAACGCGCAGCGGTTGTAACTGATACAAACTGCATCGCCTCAGTAAGTTCGGTCAGCAAGCCGCCGCTCAACTGCAACCCGGCGCACAGCAATGCTATACGGCTTTGCGGTGCAAATTGCCTGATCAAGCGCTTGGTGATGACGTTGCGTCGCTCCGATCTTGCGATTTCGCCGAACAATAGCTTGCCGTCGCTTTGCAGCACACGCAGGAGCAATTGTTCGTGCGCCGATGCAGGATCGCCGCTCGTCTGCCAGGCGAGCTTCCCGCTAATCAGGAAATCGAGCAGTCGCTGCAGTTCGGCACGTGCGGAATCGGATTGCGCGATTGCGCCGGCAGTCTGCCCGCCGGCGCTTCCAACTTCGTGGCGAAACTGTTGAACCTTTTCTTCCAGCACAGCATGAAGTTTGGCTAACATTCGGACGCGCAATTCATTCTTGAAGTTCGCAGCAGGAATATCGCCAAGGTCGATTATCAGCGTATCGAATCGCAGCATTTCTCCTGCGCCACTCAAACTATCCAATAATGATTCGAATGGTGGCAGGAGCGCATTGCGCAGCCACGTGCTCAATTCCTCCTCGAAGATGCGTGCGTCCGGCAGCGAATCGAAGTTAAATTCGAATATCAATTCCTCGATGCTGTGCCGGGTATCCATGATCTTGTTTCAGTCCTATACCCAGTAGTTGCGCGCACCCTGCGCACGTTTCTTTTGCAGGAAAGCAATCAACTTGTCGGATGCCGAGTTAATGGCATCGAAATCAATCGTGTCGCGTTTGACCTGACCAAGCTGCCGCAGCGCGGTACGCCAAGCATGTTGATATTTTTCGAATATGTGCATGTCGGCGAAATCGAGCCAGAAGAAGTCTGGGAAGATATGCGCCGCCAGATTGCGACACACGGCCTCCTCCGCCGACTTACGGAATTCGCGGTTGGAGAAACGAGCCGTCCAGCCAGGAAAAATCACGCTGACACGGCAAGCATAAAAGTCAGGCGGTACGTTCGCATTCTCCTGTCCTATCGCATCCGGCCCTAGCGGACGTAACAAGAGATGTTCGACAAGGTGCAAACCTTCGCATTGCAGATTCAGTTGCACAAGCGCGTTGCGAAATTGATGCGCAAAGAGCGTTGCTTGTCTTGTGTCGGCGCGCTCACTCAGTTGCGATACAGGTGCACTCTCCCTGACTCGAAATCCTACTGCCACCTGCTCGCCCTTCCGCATAAGGACGTAGTTGGACAAATTAACGCCGCGACGAAACATGGAAACGGAAATCCGGCCATTGCGTAGCGACAAGGCCTCACGCGCCTCCTTATCTTCCGGCGGCATGACACAGACCGGGTTGCCCTGCGGCTCCCGCCTGCCCCGCTCTGCCGCATGGTCAACCTCCGGGTCAGGCGTCAGCAATATTTTGTGCTTAAGAATGTCGTCGGTGAAGGAGCGGTAACTGGCGACGTTGCTCAAACCCATCAGCAAACCGACCTTTTTTTGCAGACCAGACACGTTTCCCGCTGTATCGATGTCCTGTAGATAGTCTGCTGCGCCGTTTCTGTTGCAACCGATGTCCGGCAAATTCTTCAGATATTCAATCTTGCTCTCGATCAGCCACTGGACGGCATCGCTGCCCCGGTACTCGCCATGCAGCAGGAATGCGTCATCGGGGAATTCTTCACCGTACATTGCCAACATAACATCGAGCACTCTGTTCCTGCGATCGGCAACGTTGTCGCGGCGTGCCGCAATATCGTCGACGGCCTCGGCCGTCTGTGTGACATCGCGGTGGTAAAGTCCTTCCACATCGGGAATATTTCGATTGCCCAGGAATTGCGCGAAATAAGTCTGCTGCAGAGTTTCGTCAACAGAGAACAACCTGACAATTCCCTCGAGTGTCTGCAGGTAGTTCGCCATCAATTGTTCGTACGGATAGAGGTAGCCTTTGAGTTGCTTGCCCTTGGCTCTGCGCGCGGCAGGTGCAGAAGGAGGAATGCCGTATTGGTTGATCCCGTAAATGGCAGGAAACTGGTTCTGTATTGAATAATATTGGGCGAAATCGTGCGGAGTGCCTTGTGGCAGCTTGATGAAGCGATCCACCATATCGTTGCCGGAACGAAATGCCCGAAATTCAAAATTGAGCTTCTTTAGTTCAAGCCGTGCAGCTTCAAGTATTGCGGCGGCCTTCTCCAGTTCGGCGTCGTCGGTTGCGGCACCAATATCGCCATGCTTGTCGCGCGAATTCTTTGACAGTGCAAACTGCAGATAGGCCTTTTGCCTGGGCGTCTGTGGAAATGCCAGAATCGGGAAAGCCTTCTGCGCCGGATCACAGGGCAAGTCGTCAACCACCTTGCCTTCCACATTGCGCAATGCAAGATTACGCACCTGCACGACACCTTCGACCTGCCTGATCAGCGCAATGAGCTTGACCGTCGAGATGCTATCTTGGTCGCCTTGCATACCTACTTCATCGATAAAACCGTGCGTGGTCAACGGGCCGCAAAATACGTCTTCGCGATTTCGTCCTTCGGCAAACACATCTTCATAACGCTCGATTTTCAATGCGGAAGACATACGCCGCGAACATAGAAAGAAGACGTCGGCAAAGACTTTCGCGGGCGTGCGGCCACGAATTTCGATCTCTCCACTTAGGTAGATATTCTCGGTTTCGACGATATGAACGTCGTCAATATCTTCGCAAAGGTTTCGGTGCGCCGAGTACACTTGCCTGACCCGGCACTGTAGCGCGGCCTTGCGTTGCGCTGCGTCGGGCCCTTCGAGAAAGGCACCGTCAACCTTGATATAAACCGTAAAAAGTCCGTTGGCATGCAAGCCCTTAGAACGTTTGGCTTTCAGCCATACGTCTTCAATCTCGGGAATCGCGTCATACAGCAGCCGACGATAGTCATTGGCGGTAACCGGTCTGCAAGGCAAAATGTCTTGCGGTCGAAATAGCGCGGCGCGATCATAATCAATGCGCCCATTTTTGTCGCCGAGATAATCTTCAACCGGAAAGCCCGAGCGGTAGGCCAGGTCTGTCAAGCCATAGCAAAGTTGCTCCAAAATCGTCACGCCGGGATCATGCTGGTTGTAGTCAGTCCAATTCTTGCCGCTAAGTTCCTGGTTCAGCGCAACACCCTGCTTTTTCAGCGCGTCAAAATCCAGGCTGTCCGGATCGGGCCTGTTGCGCGGAATATGGTCGGGGATCGCCATGCTTTGCTAGCCTTTTCCCGAGGCGCGGCGGCGCGGACCGGCAATCTGCGCCTGCAGGCTCGACAGCAAGGCGTGTACACGGTTAAACGGCAATTCACCCAATGCCTTTATAATCAAGGCCAGCTCGTGGTTCGCCAGAGAAAACTCGCATTCGTGTTCGTCGTCGGTACCGATTCCCGATTGAAGGTTCGCCTGCTGATTCAACTTTCCAATCAGTTCAAAAACTGTCTTGAACGGGTACTCCGCCAGCGCCTCCATGACGAGGCCGCCGTCGCGCATGGTCATGCGGATGGTTTGCGGGCGGGACGCGGCCGTCGTCATGGCGCTCCTTTCACTTGGATGTCTTCTTTGCCGGCGGCTGGGGTTTGGGCAAGCCCGACGGCTTTCTGGCGCTCTCGCGCATGAGCGTGTCGAACCATAGCTGGGTGATGTAATACTTGATCCAGATGTTGTCACCGTATGGGCATTCGACGCGCATCTGCAGCTTGTATTGGAAGGTGTCATTGCTGACATCGGCCTTTTGCCAGCGCAATTCGATGCGGTTGCATTTCGAGCCGTAGTAGGTACGGTGGTAGTCGATCTCACTCTTGGCATTGAACGTATTGAGCACGAACGCATGCGTCAGCGCATATTTGCCGTCAGCGTCTTCGCCGCCAACACCTGCCATGACTTCAAAAGCCTGGCAGCCGGAGAGCGTGTCGGTAATGTCGTACCAGTTGCCGTCTGCCGGCACAGCCATCTCGCCTTTACGCCCGAGTCGGCCAAACGACGCAATGGTGCCGCCCACGTCCAGTTCATATTGCGGATTCTCGGTGTTGATACCGACACCCATGCGCGAATTAATACCCGCATCGGCATCGGCATTTCTCTGGCTGCGCAGGGTCAGAACATTTTTATTGAACTGATTGCCGAATTGCAGATTCTTGGTGGCCTGCCCGAGACCGATATGCCACATTGAACTTTCAACGGTGATGTTTTGGTAAAAACTGATCAGTCTGCCGGTATTGAGCAATTGCGAGACCTTCAGGCCGTCGTCGGGGCTCTTGTCGAATCCCTCGTCCAGCGTGTTGAGCATCGAATCGATCAAGTCTGCGAATTCCTTCTCGGAAGGAATTTTCCCATTCCTGAATTTGCCTTTCAGCGTCTCTCTGTCTTGCTTGGCCATGTTAATTTCCGGAAGAAACGATAAAGGTTGCGCCAATCTCAAGCTCGTCGACGCCGGCCGCAATCGGCGCCTGCGGGGTGAAATCGTCAGTTGTGTCAATGGCATGATGCTTGAGCGGCACCGCGATGCTCCAAGGGTACTTCGGCGTAATGCTGCGCTGCGGCCCCGTTCCATCGACCTCGCCCAAAGAGCTCTCGGCACTTGCAGCCGCCGCAGAGGCGGCAAGAACAGCCGCCGTGTCAAGCAACTCAAAATTATTGTCGCCTTCCGGCGCGATCCGCAGCATGGAGAAATTCGTTACGTCTTCGACGTAAGCCTGATCCTGGATAAAGGATTCAAGATCGTGCTGACGCACGCACCAGCCGAAATGGGTCGCATAGCCGGGATTTTTCCAGGGCGAGAGAAATTCGGATACTGCCTGGTTCAACATGCTGGTATAGCGCCCGCCGCGCAGACCCTTTTTGAGCTTGACGGTGCAGCGTACCTGGATTTGTTCATAGACCGGGTTGGCAACCTTGATGGTGGCGAATTGTGGCGCCAATTTCATGACGAATTCCTTCACCTCTCCGATCAAATGACCGGAGAGCATGGGCATTTGATTGGCATTGGCGTTCGGCGGCAATTTTGGCACCGGCACGATCAACAGATGGCCGGGGCGGACCCGCTTGGCCGGATCACGTTCCGGCGCCATGTTGGCGAAACACTTGACCCGATAAATCGAGGGAAACTGCTCCAGAATCAGCATTTCATAGTCCGCGGCAGAAAGCGCACGATTTTTGTGGCGCAGACGCTCGCTCATCCTTACCCGCGTTTGCTCGCGCGTCTCCTGCCTTCTCCCACCGGTCGATTGGCCGATCTGTGAAATTCGCCCAATGCCGGGAATTGTCTGACGGCTCTTGGTGATCGTGCCTGCAGCCAGATTGTCGGGCATGGTCGACGGTGCCTTTGAATCTGCCTGCCAGACTACTTTCAGTGCTTGCGAATAAATCGAATACACACTGCAAAATTTTTCAAGATCGTATTCGGCAGACAATTTCAGCCAAAAGAAATCGCCAGGCATGACGGTGTTTCCCTTCGTCATTTCCTGCGGCAGGTCGAGCGTCACGATGCCCGATGTCATGAATCCCTCAGTCGTGTCCGATACGACTTGCTTTGTGCTCAGTGGAAGCCAACGATTGTTGCACAGGTAGCTCCATTCCGGACCGCTACCGTATTTATGATCCATCGGTAGCGAATCCTCGCCGAGATGGAAAAAAAGCGTCAATATCCCGTCAATCGCGCTGCCATCAAGGCCGATGAACAGGTTGCCCGACAGGTCATATTGAGGGAACAGATTGACCGAACGGTGGTCGGATGGGCGCATACTCTCCCAACCCAATGGATGCAATTGTATGAATTGTTCGCTGACTTCGGCGCGGCCTCCCGCAGGTTCACGCATGAGATCGACGACGGAAAATGCAGCATAGTGCATCTCAATGGAAGTGATCGTCGGCGTATACGGCGCATTGGGCACGGTCTCAATAAGTTGCGGCACTTTCTGCCGCGCATTGGCGGTCAAGACTCGCGCCAGCATGTTCGGGTATTCCTGATGGCCGAATGCCATGTTTGGCGCGCATAGCGTGAATTTGAAAAAGCCGCCACGCGTCGACGGCGTATACGCAAGCACGGAGCCGGGCTTGGGAATGTCCAGCGGCTTATAGAAATGCATGATGTCGCCGCACGGCAGATTGGCCTGGGCGCTGACACTATCGTCCGGCTCGGTATCAAAGAGGATAACCGGCGCGATGGCGCTATTTTCGGGCGGACTCCATTTCCCGTTAAGGAGAACCGATACCCGCGCCTGAAAATCGCTATTATCGATCTCGTTCCCGTAACCGCGATAATACGTTTTAAAGCCGCCCAGATCGAGCGGCAGATTGCCCCATTCGACGTCGAGATCAAATGCCGTTAATTGCTTGATCGCGATCTCGGCATTCCCCGCGATGAAATACGTGCCGAGCGAAGGAATCGGCCCGAATGGTGCGAACGGCGACATCGGTGCAAGCTGGCCGATTTGGTTGTATAGCAACAGATCGCGGCAACCATGGGCATCGACGTCGATGCGGATTTCGCGTACCGCGAGGCCCCTCAGAAATTCGTAGGCGAAGATGTAATTATTGCTGTTGATCGTGCAACGCAGGACAGGCAATTCAGTGGCATAGTTTTCGCCGTGCAGCTTTGCGTCGTAGCCGACAATTGCGGGACAATCGGGTGCCAGCGAAAATTTCAGCACCAGGCTGTTTTTCTTGATAGTCGGTTCGACTTTCGAATAGGAAGGCAAATATTCCGGCAGCGCGTACCAGCCCGTAGCGGTCGTGAGACTCAATGAAAACATGTCCTGAAACACGCGAAAGAAAGCTTCCTGATCGCCTTGCACCTGGCCGCCAGCCTCGTCCTTGGCCCGTTTCAATACAAGGGTCAATTTCGACACCTGTTCTTCGAGTGAGCCAATGTCCCCGCCGCCGTCAAAGCTGATCGTCACACTGACCGAGCGTTGGCCTTCCTTTAGATAAAGCGACCGGCTGGCCACGGCGAAACCAAGGCGCGCACGCATTGCGCGGGTCTTTCCGGACATATCTTTTTGCGCCCCAAAGAGGGGCGATGTCTGCATTTTTGCGCTCATGGCGACATCGGCGTCGGGATTGACAGGGATCGATGCCAAGTAACAACCGGTCGCCAATTGGCGCTGCCTTTTGCCGTGCGCCTGAAGGAATTCGTTTTCGGGGAAATTGAGCCGATCGCGCTCGAACAGTATCGAATACAATGAACAAACGGTTACGTCACTGACGTTCAAATCGCTGTCCGAGGCGTAGAGTATGTTGCGTTTTTTCTCATCGAGTCCGGCAAGAAACTGCGTCTCGGCGGGAACCGGAACCTGATTCCCCTTGACGCTGGGGCGCAGGACGAGAATCGTGGAGTCCGGCACAAATCCGCGCGGTTCAACCATCAATACCCGGTCATAGTAAAAATCAAGATGTGACTGGGTGAATCGATTGATGCGCGCCTGCACTCGTTCGAATTGTCTGGCAAAGGCAATCAGCATACCGATTGCCGGGTCGTGCGTCTGATTCTGCATGGAGCCCTCGAGCAGACGCCGGGCTCCGAGCTGAATCATTTCCATCGCTTTAACAAACGAATAAAAATTCGCACGCAGTGAGAATATCGACGTCGTTTCGGACTTTGCGTCGGATCGCCCCTCCTCCATGGCAGTTCGACTGCGTTCTGCGACCATGGCGCTGACCATGGCGGCGGTTCCGTTGCCGCCTGAGCCGAGCCAGGTATTGGAGAAATTGAGTGAAAATATCTTCTCGATACCTTTCGATGAAATTCCCGCCTGGATCATCATTTGCTTGAAGTCGTCAAGCTCGCCACTCAATCCTTCAATCACGCTGTCGAGCAATCGACGCAGTTCCACACCCTCCTGGCTGCTCGCATCGGTCAATGCGACGCTCCATGCATCCATCGTCTTCGCCAGCACATAGCTCGACATTTTCTTTGCCGCCGCGCAATCCGGCGGCAAATCGACGCTGCGCAGATAGAGTTCAGGCGCGTTACCGGCGTGCGCCAATGCCGCCTCGAACATGGCGCCGGCCTGCGTCAGGTCGTTTGAAAGAATGTCGGCCATGACCACAGTCTCGTCGCGCTTGAAAAATGCGCCCCAATTCCCGTCGGCATGATTTCGTCCGTCGTAATACGACATCAACCCTGCATAATCCACAGCCTGGGACAGCAGCGTCGCAAATGGCATTTCATGCACATTGAAATAGCCCGGTTGCAAGCCGGGCAGGCCACGTTGTTCCTGGCTCAGGCCGTCGTGAATGATCAAGTCGGCGGAAAACGCCGTGCGGGCGACCCGTTTCATTGTCGCTGCACCCCGCCTGCGCGAAGGTCGGGATAATGGGCGCCAACCCTAGATCGAAACATTGGTACCCTCGCGGAAGTAAAAAGGGTAGACCATGTTATGCCGGCTATTTGTTGTGCGTATCGTATATTCGATGCGAATTTTCAGAAGCCCATCAATGATGTCCGAATCGTCCATGACGATCCTGTCGAGCGTGATGCGCGGTTCGAAAAAGAGGATCGCGCGCGAGATCAGGTCCTTGATCGTCATGACAGCCCCTTCACTCATGACTTCGAACACCTGCGAACGCAGGCCACAGCCAAAATCGGGCTGCATGATGCGCTCGCCGGGCCGGGTCGACAGCAAGATGATCAGGCTCTCGTGAATGTCGCGCTCGTCGGCGACGGTTTTCAGTCCTTCTTGCTTGGAGAATTCCGGTGGAAAGCTCCAGCCGGTGCCAAGAAAAGTAGAATGAACGCTCATTGGATTGCGTTGCTCCGAATCATGATGCTCACCCGCCGATCATCACGGTCGGCAAACCCAACACAATGCTGCCGCCGTGGGCGCAGGAATCGCCGATCCGCACAGCAGGTTTGCTGGTGATGAAAACAGTTGCCGATCCCTTGACAATGGAATCGGGCGGGCCGACGCAGACGCAGCTGTCGCCGACCACGGAGGCCGGCAGACTCCCAATCAGAACCGTAGGGGCGCCCGGCCCTACTATCGGCCCCCCCACATGCGGTATGGGGGCCGGAAAAGCCGGGGTTTGCATCGGGCAAACATGCATGTCGGTGATACGGGAAGCGGGCGGCATAACACTCCTTGCTATCGAAGGCTTCAATTGATCATGACCATGGCGCCCTTGATCGTCGTCTGACCGCTGGCGGAAAGTTCAGCGGTGGCGGCGCCCTTGGCGGTGAAGCCGATATTGGCGCTGTGCTGGATATTCAGGGCCTGCGCCTGTATGTCGGCATTCGATTTGATCTGCACATTGTTGACTGCACTGATCGTGATCCCGCCTTTGGCATTGATCACGATGTCCTTGGGACTGTCGAGAGTTATGCCGCTCGTATTCAATTCAACCTTGTTGCTATTTTGATCTTGCAACAGGATCGACTTGCCATCGTCGCTGATGACGATCGTATTGTTTCCCGGCGTCACGAGTGTAATGATTTTCTTGTCGTCGTCGAACACCATTTTCATCAGGCTCTTGGTGACAAAGGCCTTGGTATAGTTATCGGCGGTCAACTCGTAGGCCGGCTTGCGCGTGCTGCTGTAAAGGCTGCCGAGAATCACTGGATGCGAGGGGTCATTGTTGAAATAGCCGAGTATCACTTCATCGCCAATTTCGGGAATGAAAAAGGTACCGAAACCGCTGGAAGCATAAAAGCTGGCCAGCCGCGCCCACACGCCATCGCTTTGCGCCTGCAGCACCGGAATCGAGACCTGAATCTTGTATTGCCCTTCCGGGTCGGCATCGAGCTTCATCACGACACCGATATGCAGACCGGATATGCCCGGTGTAATGGCCGATGCCAACGGAGCCGAAACGTCGTCGTTTTCCGTCGACCAATAGGAAGCCATGCCAAATTCCACTTTGGAAAACCAGTTGCCTTTGGAAAGGCTGTGGGTGACGCCTGTTGCCAACACATTGCCATTGAAACGCGTGCCGACGCCGGCGACTTCGATCATCGCGCCCGGCACGGCCAGGGCGCTGCCCTGGAAGCGCATACTGCCACGTATGCGCGCGAGACCCGATTTCAGTTGCTGGCCTTTGGCCCACGCCTCAAGCGCAGTGCTCTCAAGCGGTGCCGGCGACTGCAGGTTATACGCTTCGAGCCCGATTACCTGCGCCAGCGTGGCCGCATCAAGGTTGCCCTGGGCGGTCAAGGCATCCGGCGCTGCCTGCTGCTGAACAATCGCCTGACTGGCAAGATCCCAACTGGTTCCGACGACTGAGCTCAATTGTGTGCGCGCATCGAGCTCGGCATCGAACTCCACGAGGTCGGTGCCGTAGGTTACGGTAAGCACAGCCGAGCCACTCGTTGCCGGCGCCTGAACGGTGATTGCACCGGCATTGGCGATCACGAGTAGTCCGTTGGCTTCGGCGCGCGCCAACATGAAATCCCAGTCGCTGCAATAATATTGCACCAGTTCCTTGTACGTGGTCGTTGTCGCATCGGCGGTCACGCTGAGGCCGGAATAGGCGCCGACTAACGTGGAGATGATGTCGCTGTCCTTGACGTTGACGAAGTTCGCGTTCTTGCGCCCGACCGTCATGGCAATCGACTTGTCCCGGCATTCGATCACAAGACGCGCGTGGTTGTCGTTGCCGATCACAATGGCATGCTTGACGACAATGCCTTCGAATATCTTGGTCTCGCTGCCGGCATAGCCGGCGCTGATCGTGACATCGGTGCCAGGCACAAAGGTTTCCGCATCGCTGACTGGAAACGAGTCGGTCGGCATGTCGCCGTCGAGAAATGAAATCGTCGCGCTCGGCACGCGATTAACCTTTTGCACGACTTCGATCGACGCGATCTGGATCGTGTCGGCGATCTCCGTTCCGTTGGAGAGTATGGTCAGGGTCAGTATGCCTGTGCTGTTCAACAGCGGAGAATCTGCCATGGTTCAAGCCAAAGGAGGAAACCGGAGCTTCTGTCCGGGTTGGAGGTCGCGGAAGTTCGTGAGGTTGTTGATCTTGGCTATCGCCGTGTAATAGGAACAATCCTGATAGATGCGATAACACAGCAGAGGCAGGGAGTCGCCGGCTTTGACTTCAACAATATGCGTCAGGTCCGGTGACGACTGGTTGGCTTCTTTCGAAATCTCCTGCGTGCTCTTGTATTCCACGAAGGTCAGGCTGATCTTTGCGCGCAGCGGGTCGCCATTCGGCTTGAACAAGGTGTAATTGACGTTGAACGATTCAACCCGCCCATAGAATAGTAGATTGCTGCCCCACTGCACCTGCACGATGGGCGGCTCATGTTTTTCACCCTCGTACGTATAGATCACCGTTTGCAATTGCGTGATCTGGTCTTTCACATCCTGCAAGCCAAGCAGCGTGACCACGCCGGTGCCATCGAGCACCAGCTCGTTGAGCGTGATCTTTTCCGGGCAACTTGCGTTGTATTTCTTTTCCGTTGCCGGCGCACCCAACACTTCATTGTTGGTGTACTTCAGCGAGTACTTGTGGCTATAACCGGACGGGTTGATCATGGCCTCGAAGGCGCTTGACGTATCGGCCGTAATGACCCCGCTCGCATTAACGGTGCAAGGCGAGATCGTCAATTTGCTCTTCAAACCGGTACTCAGGCTGGCCATCTACCGCTCCCTGTTTTCATTCATGATTTCCAGTATCAGGCTGCGGCACTGCTCAAGCAGGCTCTTGGTCAGCGCCGCCTGCTCCGCTGCTTTGTCATCGCCTTCGTCCTCGCACTTCTGCACGATATTCGACTTGACCAGCAATTGTTTTATTTCGATCGACATGGTGCGCGGTTGACCCTGAAATATATATGACGAATAAAGTCACTAAATGAGCCTGTTTGAATAGGTATAGCTCAAGACGATCTTTTCGATCGCGACTTCGTTTTTCGTCGAATTGAAGCTCTCCACATCCCATTTGACCGGGAAGGCGTTGGCAAACGACCACGCCCGAATCGGAATCTTGTCTTCGTTCATCAAATAAACACCGATCGGTTGCGCCAGAATCGGCACCATGAAATCCATTTCCATTACAGAGCGGCACCAGATCACCAGCGGCGACGCCATCGAAGCAATGCCGCGCTTCAATTCGAGGTTGGGATGCTTGATTCCTTTGGGCAGGGCGTGCTGATAACGGTTCTCCCCGCCCTCTGGAACACTTTCGACTTCCACCTCCGCGCCAATGCCCGACACCTCCTGAAAGGAGGTATCGGTCAGTCCCAGCGTCGCCCCGAAGACGACCTTGAAGTAGAACGCGGACGGTGGATAGTCGCTGAAAATGGAAAGACTGGACATCTCTAGCCGTCAATGATCATGTCAAGAATTTGCGATCGTCAGCCCTTCATGGACAATCTCGATAGTCTCGATCGCCACTTCATTGCCCTCTGCCTTCAAGTCCGTACCGGTGATCTTGGTCGGCCAGGCATTGGCCAGCGTCCAGACCATCGTCGGCGCGCCGGTTTCGTCGAGCAGGCTGATGGTCACAGGCAAGCGCTTGATGGTGTTCATCTTGATCTGGTTGAACCAGTCCCAGAACTTGTTGTCGCCCTTGAACGTGCCCTTTTTCATGGTCACGTTGCCGACCTTCTTCAAGCCGGGCATCTTGATCACGGAAAATTCCGGACTATCGCCGTGACGGTATTTAATTTCTTCAGACTGAATGTCGAGACCGGACACTTCCTGAAACGACATGACTTGCGAATCCCATTTCACCTGGAAATAGAATTTCGGCATAGGCCAAACGGAAGCCGATTGTTTTGATCCATCATCTGCCATGGCACACCCCTAATCTTGTAAACATTAATCAAATAGTCGTTATCGACAAATCTCTGCCGCCTGCCGCGCCATGCTGACGCAGCCCTGGATCAAGACTTCTGCATTTGCTGCTGGAAGGTGATCTCAATGAACTCGGCCGGACGGCTCAGGGCCACCAGCACGGTCACACGCAGGATACCTTCCAGAATATCGTCCGGCGTCATGGTTTCACCAAGGCCGACGAATACGCCGAATGCGTCGTCCGGACTCGCCCCTGCCAGTCCGCCGCGCTTCCAGATGCCGGTCAGGAAATTGCGGATCATGCTCTTGATCGTCACCCACGTGTTGGCCACATTCGGTTCGAACACATATGCCTTGCTTGCCAGGCGGATCGATTCCTCGAGCATGATCATGGTGCGACGCACGTTGATGTAGCGCCAATCCAGGCTATTGCCGTCGAGCGTCCTGCCGCCCCAGACCAATGTCCCTTCGCCAATAAAGGTACGAATCGCGTTGATCGATTTGCCCGCCGTTGTGACGTTCAGGTCCTCTTGGGATTCCTGCGAAATATTTACCGTTGGCGATACGACGGAATTAAGGCTGACATTGGCCGGCGCCTTCCAGACGCCACGAGAATTGTCCACCAGCGTGTAGATACCTGCCATGGCTGCGCTTGGCGGCAGCAGGTTCAGACGTTTTTTCACCGCAAGCAGGACATTGTTGTAGACAGGGCTGATGGCGCGCAGGGTCTTGTCGAGCGTCGTAATGTTGCCAGGGATATCGTCCGGGCGAATGGAGGTATCGTCCTCCCACACCTTGGTGATATTCGCCACCGCCGTGCTCTTTTTCGCCTGATCGGGCGTTGCCGAGGTCGTCGTGCCGGTAAGCGTATAAGTCCCGCCGCTCGAAAGCAGGCTTGCCGGCTTGTCATCGACAGTAAGGGAAAGCGCTTGGCCGGCAATCGTTAAACCATGCGTCTTGCTCACGTCAACCGCATCGGCCGGTGGTTCCGCCGCCGGTACTTTGCCGTTGAGCACAACGGCCGTCTTGCCATCCTTGCTCAATACCACTGCGCAGACGCTGCCGTTGTCCGTCACTACTTTCAACGGGTTGCCGACATCGCCGGTCAGCTTGACGATTTTTGTGGTCGCAGGGAGCGCCAGACCGTCGCCGCCAACGACAGGCAATGCCTTGCCGTCGGCACCGGCGATGTTCAGTGTCGTTTTGTCTGCGACGGTTACCGGATAGGCATTGCCATCGCCGATCACCGTCAGACCCTTGCTGTCAGCCACGCCGATTTTCAGCTTGGTCGGATCTTCAACGGCCAGTTGTGCCTTGCCATCCGCAGAAACTGCAATCAAGCTGTTGTCCGCTGCCAGCACGCTCAGCATCTTTTTAGCGTCGATTTTCGTGATCGGCGTGCCTGCTTTGTCGACCTGGATGGCAACAGTTTGTACCGGCTGTGCCAAAGGCAATCCGATATCGAGCTGAATCAATTGCTGCAATTTATCGGCATTGCTGATCACGCCGTAGCTGAGATCGCCATCCTGCACGATGGTTGTGTTCAGCCACGGATAATAGGCTGCGGCATAGTCCAGGTTATTGATGCCCAGGCGCCCGCGAAATGCTTCGATGCAGTCGCCACTTGGATCCTGCCGGTCCTTGAAACCGTCGTATACGTCCAGGATTGCAAAGCGATTCTTGAGCTTGCCGCAATGAGCCAACGCTGCTTGCTGGATGGCATTGCACACGTCGGCGTCGCCAATCGCAATTGCGTCCGGGATGACGACCATGGTCGGTTCCTGTTCTTTCACCAGCACATCAATGCCCGCAGTCAACTGCGCCGCATCGATTGCATCGGCATAGCCGCCGACCGACACGACGTAGCATGCGCCGCCGCCATTTTGGAAGAACAACATCATGCTGTAATACAACTGATAGCGCACCGAGTCCTGCGACAGGTAGAACTGCGTACCAGCCAACGAGAAATCGGATTCATCATTGGGGTCAGCCGGTGCGTCGTTAATGGTGAACTTCGGGTCTGGTGCAAACCCGAAATAGTTGTGATACTCGGACATTGAAGTGATGCGCCATGCCTTGTTCTGCAACGGCGATCCCTTGTTGTCGGCTTTCTGGGTGTAACCGATAAATGCCGGAACAGCAGTCGCTACCTCGACTACTGAGTTTGGAAAAGCATTCTTTTCCACGATGTAAACACCGGGTGTCTTGTACGCCATTATCTACTCCCTCAATATGACCATCAGTTGATATACATTTCCGAAACCAGCACTGCATCCTGCTTGATCATTTCCTTGTGAATCTGACCGACACTCGCGTTCGGCAGGCGTTTGATCAGCACCTTCTCACCCATCGCTCCGTTTTCTCGCAATTGAAAACGTTGTGAAGGAATGTATTGCATGGGAATGGACGCCGTAGACAGAAAAGCCAGCGCCTTGCCGTTGACCACATCGGCAATTCCCAATCGCGTAAACTCCATCGCGCCGCTCAAATCTGCAATGAACAGATCGCGGCTGGCAATATCGCCCAGAAAGTAGTACTTCCAATACGATGCCTGCGAGGCAAAATTAAGGTAGTAGGTGGTCGCTTTTTGGGGAACCGTTACTGTTTGCCCATCGGGCAAGTTTTCGCCGATATCGTTGATCGCAAGATTGACGATAAAAAACGGACGAATCACGGCCTCTTTTGCCGTCACTGCGGTCTGGATCAACGGCGAACGCCAATCCTCGAAAAAATCGGCCGTCACCACATCGCCGCCATGCAATCGCAAGCGCCCTTCCTTATCCCGCACAGCGCGCCAACTGTCGAAATACAGGATTGCATCCTGATTTGGGGCGATTGGACTGGTGTACTGCGCAAACCTGCGGTCGCGTGGGAATACCTTGAATTCCAGCATCAACAAATCTTTGTCTTTATTGGCGGCGCGGCGCAATTCGCCGATCTGATCGTTACGGCAAAAAACCTTGAGTCCGTTATCAACCGAACGTAACAGCAGGTTGTTTTTTCGCATTGTCGTTGCACATTCGTGGGTAGGCACGAAATCAAACGGGGAACAGCGTCCCACTCCGAAATAAGCATGTTCGACCGTGACGCTTA
>DATBQE010000014.1:0-27035 GCA_036561005.1 Burkholderiaceae bacterium
GATGGTGCCGTGGCTGTTGTCACCAACGGCGACGCTGTTGGAGCCTGTACCGACACTGATCGAGATGCTTGCGCCTGCTGCGGTGGCCGAGATGGCGTCAATTCCGTTGCCTGCGGTGATGTGAACAGTTGTGGCGCTGTCGGCGGTGATCATGTCGGTGCCGGCGGTGCTGCTGCCGACGGTGATGTTGACGGTGCCGACGCTGAGGGTTGTGACGGAGTCATTGGTGCCCGAACCCAGTACCACGGTTTGCGTGGAGCCGGCTGCGCCCAGTCCGAGCGAAACGCTGTCTGAGCCGTTGCCCAGCGTGATGCTGTCAACCTTGCCTGTTGCGGTCGCGCCGGTCGAGCTGAAGTCGACGATGGCGTTGTCGGTGCCGCCGGCAACCGTGATGCCGCCAGTGACGGTGTCGCCGGTGATGTCAATCTTGACGTTGCCGTTGAGGTTCAGCGTTGCCAACGAGGCTTCCATGGTGACGCCGTTGATGTTGAAGGCACCTGCCGTGGTGTTGACGGTGTTGGTGAACGTGGCGCTCGTCAATGCGTTGTCGCCCAGGCTACTGAGAACGAAGCCACCTGCATCGCTGTCGCTGATGGTCAGGGTTGTGGCGGCGCTGGTCAATCCATTCAGATAAACCCCATCGCTACCGCTGATCGACAGCGTCGTCAGGAAGTTGTCGCTGACGCCGCCGATAAAGCTCGAAGAGCTGGAGCCGGCGGTGTTGTTGATCGACAGGGACGTGCCCAGGAGCGTCATCGAATTGTTGATGCTGATTGTGCCGGCACCCGAGATGTTGAGCGCCGTCAAGCCGGTATCGGCGAGGTTGGTGATGGTGCTGTTAGCATTGGCCACCAGGTCAACTGTACCGGTACCGTTGTGGATCGAATCTTCCAGCGTGATTTGGGCCACAGTGATGCTCGAACCACCTGCAACGTTGAGTGTCACATGCGCCGTATCGGTCGCACCGGTCGTGTCAACGGTATGCATTGTGATGATGTGGCTGTTGGAGCTGTCGATCGACAACGTCGAAGTGGCTGCGACGTTGGAGAACGTGACGTCGTTGCCCGAGCTTTGCACGTCGAAGGCCGTGTAGCCGGCAGCCTTGCTCATGTCGAACACGCCCGACGTTGTGCCCGAAATGCCCAGGATGGAGAAGTGTGCATAGGGCGCAAGAGTCGCTGCCGTGGCGCCAACGACATTGGACAACACGATTTCATTGTTGGTGGCCGATCCGCCGGAAACCGTGCCGGTCTGGCCTGCACCGACTGTGACGATATCCTGGCCCGAACCGCCGGTGAAGGACTGGGTCAAGGCACCGCCGCTGGCGCTGGCCAGTTGGACGGTCACGACGCCGGTTGCGCCAGTGGCGTTGACGGCGGCTGCAGCGTTCAGGCCGGACAGGTCGGCCGTGAAGGCGCCTGCGCCGGAAATTGTAACTGCCTTGGCAGCACCAGCTCCGAGCGAACTCAACGACAAGTCGCTTCCGTCGGTGAACGTCAAAGCGGTTGCGGCCGCGGCGTCCAACGTGATGCCGGTCGATGCTTTGGTTGCCGTAATGACGTTCACCGTTGTCGCCGTGTTATCGCTGATTACGTCGCTTACATCGCCTGCCAGGGTCAAGGCCAACGCGCGCGTACCTGCCGCTGCGTGAACATTGACAGTTTCGCCGGTTGTGCCGGCATAGCTCAATGAGGTCAATCCGTTGTCATAAATGTCATACACACCAGCCACGCCGGTGATCGAAATCGTCGTCAAGGTTGCGGCCTTGGAAGAACCATAGTTCACATCCTCAATGTAGCTGCCCTGACCGCCGGTAACAGAAACCGATGTCGTGGTGGCACCGCCCTGCACACCGACTGTGCCCGTTCCGCCGTTTGTGACATTGATGGTCGTTCCGCCTTGGATATACATCCCGCCACTGGTCTCTTTTACTGTAACGACAGCTGCGTCGTCGGCAGTCAGATTGATGCCGCCAGTCGCCGTCAAAACGTTCAAGGCTTTCACAGTCGACCAGCCGCTGAAGTCGTCACTCACACCTTCGAGTGTGCTGATATTCAAGGTCGTGATGCCGGTAATATTGGCAGAGGAAATAGTTGCCATCGAGCCAGACAAACCGAAGTCGGTGACGTTGAGCGTGTTGTTCAACGTGCCGCCAGTGATTGTGTCAAATGAGTTCAAGGTCGATGCCTGACCGCCTGCAGCCAAGCCGGCAGTATTGTCGAGGGTTGCATTGAACGCGTTGTTGCCCGGGCCGCCGATGATGTGGTCGATGCCGGTGGTCAGCGTGTAAGTGTTATTGATGTAGTTGCCGACGAGTGTCGTGATAGTCGACTGAACCGTTGCTTGATATGCCGTGGTGTCGGTCGAATTGTCGACGTGGGCAATCAGGCCGCGCGCAGCGGCTGCAGCAGCAGCACCGCTATAGGCGACGATATCGTTCGACGATGCGCCAAGATCGGTCGTGAAATTGCCGGCAACTGTCAGTTTGTTATCAATGGTTTTGCCATCGAGGATACCTTGTGGCGTGGTATTGGCTTGCGCACCGGCGGCAATCGCCAATGCGGCGTCACCCTTGGTGACGCTGCCGGAATTGATTGCGTTGACCCAGAAAGTCAGACCGGCAACAGCAGGTGCGCGGTTCAGCAGGTTTTCGAAAATGGCTGTGACGAAGCTTTCGGTCGAGCCGCTGCCGTACAGGGCGGCCGATTCGGCGCTGGTGCCGAAGCTGTCGACCAGGGACTTGACGGCTGCATTGGTGCTGTAGGCAGCGCTCAGGCCGGCGGCATCGGTCGGTGCGTTAGCCGAAGCGAGGGCTGCTTCAAAGTTTTGCAGCCCGAAATAGTCGGCAGGGCGGCCAAAATAGGCCACATAGAGTTCTTGAACCAGAGTGCTGTAGCTAGAGGCTGATGCCATGATATTTAGTCCTTGATAAAGGTAATTCGAAACGAAAACGTACTTGCTGCCAAATTAATAGGGGTGCGCTTAGTGTCTACCAAGCACTATTTTGCAGACTGGAGAGTATATTGCCACACGGGTGAAGTAATGTTGTGACGACCATCACATTTTTGCAAAATATCAAATTTATTTTGTAACAAACTTTACAAAGTGAGCAATAGTTACGGCGCTGGACAAAAACCGCGCGACAACGAGCCGCCATAGCGATAAGCCGATGCTTTGGACCGGCCAGCCGCCCTATTTCTTTAACCAGGTCGTTGCCCCGACGGCGGTGATCGTAGGCGAATAATTGGTGTTGAAAATATAACCTGCCTGCTGCGCACTGCTACCGCCCAGGTAACCGGTAATTTGCGCATTGGAGTTGATCACGTTGGATGCACTCATATTAGAGAGCACGCCTTTGTCGCTCACCGAGCCCTGCGCATAAACGTCAACCTTTTCGCCTGGCGCCACAACCGTCAGGCTGGTCGAAAAGGAACTTTGAGAGAAATTGACGCTGAGCTGGGCATTCTCCACGCTCGCGGCTACGGGCTGGTGGCCGGCTACGGCAATGTAGGCCTCGCTGTCCTGCAAGGCAAAGGACGCCTGCCCATTGCTGGGCAAGACCAATTGGGTATTGTCGACGCGACTGATAAAGAACGGCCCCAGCGCTGATCCGGCAACATAGCCGCCTGTCTTCAGCTTCGCCAGCGCCGCGGAATCCGCCGCCAGGTTGGCATAGCTCTCCCATCTGCCCCACAGAATTTCGGGCGCGCCGGCTGGTGCAGGCGTGGGAGTCGGCGATGGGGTTGGCGTCGGTGTCGGCGTCGGTGTAGGCGTCACGGGTTGCACAACGCCGACGCCCGACAGATTGGCACTCTTCTGCGGATCGAGATTGAGGTCTGTCGACGCAAGAGTCGCATTACCGATACTGGAAGTCTTGCTGGTGGGCTCGTCACTGCGTGGCGGAGCCGTCATGTCAGGCGCAATCCCGCTGCTGCGCAACATTTGCGGCACCGGGCGCCCTTTTTGGATTTGCAATAGCTGCCCCGCCTTGTCGGCAAACAACTCCTTGCTGGTCGCGCCTTCACAGGGGCCGCCGCCTTCAGGCTGGCAGGCTGAATCAAAGCCGCTGACAACGATGCCGCCCGAAATCACCGTTACGCGCGAAACGTCTTGATCGGTGAAGACCGTAAAATCGGTGCCGCGCACACCAATGGCAGCGACCGGCGTATTGAAACGGAAATTTTGTTTGGCCTGTTTCACACCCAAGCCCGATATGCTGCGCGCAACACCGCTGAGCAATTCAAGTTTGACACGGGTATTGGCCGGGTTTTGCGCGTCGATGTGGTAAGCCGTGATGCGGGCATGCGAATTGGGCCGCAAAATCAGGAAGCCGCTATCGACAGTCTTCATATAGACATAACCGTCGGCGCCGGTGATAATCTCGTCGCCTTCACTCACAGCCGCGCCCAGCGCGACGTCATGGGCTCCTATGTGAACCTGACCGGCGACAAAGACGATGTGCGCAGCCTCGCCGGCGCAGGCCAAACTTGCGCTGGCAAGCAGACTGACGGCAATGGCAATTTGACGCAACATAGCTTTCTCCTTCTCCTGCATTATCCGGCAAGTGCGCATATTTTCTGTGATGCACGTCACATTTTACTCTAGAATATCGCGTAATATGCTGATTTCTGGCAACCGGAAGTCGCCAACCAGCAACAATCGGTTCCCTGAAATCAATTGCCAGCAAATTTGCAATCGGCTCCCTTAGTCATTCGAGCCGAAAATGGCAGCTCAGGGTTACACTTTGCGGTTATGCCAAAAGCAACTTTTAATAACAATTTCAGCCATTCTTGCGTGGCTCGCAATCCTTAAGGCCCCATGACCTTGTCAGAGATCCGCGATTATATTGCGCCTGTCACCCTGGTCCGGGTCGGCATTGCCAGCGTCGCCATTCTCATCACAGTTTGGGCGCAATGGCTGCCGGAAGGCGGCTTTGGCGACTTTGCCGGAGAATGGCTGCGTGATCGTATCGTTCGCATGCATGCGAGCGGCTCCTGGTCTGTTCCGGACAATGCTCCGATCGCTTCGTCAACCAAGGACAACCTTGAGCAGGCTGATAAACGCGTTCTGGTTGTCGACATAGACGAAGCGAGCATTGCCGAGATCGGTCCCTGGCCGTGGCCGCGCGAGCGACTCGCCCAAATGGTCGAAAACCTGATTGCAACCTACCAGGCGCGCGGGGTGGCGCTCGACATAGTCTTGCCCGAATCCGCCAGCCCTGAAGGCGATGCGCGGCTGGCCATGCTGGCCATGCATGGCCCGATTGTCATCGCACAGGTTTTTGAATACGGTCCGCAAAACTATGCGTTGCGCGTGGGCACCCTCACCGGCGGTCAGGCGCTGCCGTCCGCCACGCACACAGTGCCGGCCTCCGGCTATATTGCCAACAATGCCAACCTGGCAAGCGCAGCCCACGTCGGCAATGTCGGGTTCGTGCCCGACCCCGATGGAAGCCTGCGCCGCCTGCCGTTGATGACCCAATTCGACGGACAGGCCTACCCGACATTGTCTGTAGCCTTGTTCGATTGCTGCACCGGCGCCAAGAGCAAGGCGCAGAATGTCGACAAGGCGGGATTTGTACGGATTCCGTTCTCCCGCGATTGGAACGACTACGCTGTCGCTAGCGCGGCCGACGTTCTGATGGAACGAATTCTTCCCGAAAAAATATCCGGGCGGCTAGTCATCATCGGTTCGTCTTCTCTGGGCGTCGGCGATCGCGTCACCACGCCCTTGCTGCCGAACACGCCGGGCTTTTTCGTGCACACGGCCATGCTGGCCAACCTGCTCGATCAGCGCGACGGGCTCGCGCCCGCTCCGCTCGCCGGGGGAATGATCGCCACGCTGTTTACGATCTTTACGGTAGTCGCAACAAGCTATGCTTTTACCCGAACGTCGGCAATGGCAAGTTCGGCGTATCTCGCTGTCGCCACGCTGGTCTGGCTGACCCTGGCCTATTGGCTGGCACCGCATGACCTCAATTTTGCAATCGGCAGCCCGCTCGCATCGATTCTGTTCCTGCTGGCCTTCGCCGTGCCGTTCAACTGGCAAATTTCACAGCGCCGGTCACGCCGCTTGCTCGGCACCCTGCGTCAATACGTGGCGGGCGAAGTCGTTGACGAGTTGTTGCAAAGCGATTTGAAAGACCCGTTGGCGCCGCGCCAGCTCCAGGTCACAACCCTCATCGCCGACATGGAGGCATATACCACCCATGTTGAGTCCTTGAGCATGGAAGACGCTGCGCGCGTGACGCGCGATTTCCTCGATTGCCTGACGCGCCCGGTGCTGGCCAAACACGGCACGCTGGACAAATATACCGGCGACGGATTGGTCGCATTCTGGGGCGCACCTTTGCCCAATCCCGATCACGCCGATCTCGCGCTCGACGCCGCCCTGGCAATCGCCGAAGCGGTGCAAGCCTTTAATCAGTTGCGGATAAAGAAGGGCCAGGCGCCGCTGCGCGTCCGTATCGGCGTCGAAAGCGGCATGGCCATGGCGGGCGATTTCGGTACTGCATTCCGCAGCATCTACACGGCCGTCGGCGACAGCGTCAACGTTGCATCGCGCCTGGAAGATTCGGCACGCGACCTGCCCTACGACATCATCGTCGGCCCCGGCACGGCCGGTCTGGCCAAACGCCATCGCTTCATCTCACTGGGTGAACGGCAATTGCGCGGCAAGGAAAAACCGACTGCTTTGTATGCACTGGAATTAATTCTATGAGCCTGCGCACGATCCTGCTCTGCTGCGCGCTGGCGGCAATGACGTGTGCACCGTTGCACGCGCAGGACACCGCTACGCAGCAGGACCTCTATCTCGAGGCCATGAAGTCG
Source organism: Burkholderiaceae bacterium (assembly GCA_036561005.1). GTDB lineage: Bacteria > Pseudomonadota > Gammaproteobacteria > Burkholderiales > Burkholderiaceae_D > PKWO01. The sequence goes on from DATBQE010000014.1 coordinate 6,831, forward strand.
ATCGCCGAAGGTCGCGCGCAGGACGCGGACGACACGCTGAGCCGCATGGTCGACCAGGAACCGCAGCACGCCGGAGCATGGCTGGATCTGGCCATCATCCAGTGCGAACTCGGCCACGCCGAGGAAGCGGAACGGCTGTTCCACGCCATTGAAACGCGCTTCTCGCCGCCGCCGGGCATCATGGAAGTGATTATCGACCATCGCGCGACCGGCTGCAAAGGCCTCAAAGCGCGTAACGTCCGCAACAAATTTTCGGTGCTGTTGGGCCGCGGCTTCGATTCGAACGTCAACCAGGGTGCAAGCAGCCCGTATTTCAGCCTCGGCACTGGAGATGCGTCCCACGTGCTCGATCTGCTGCCGCAATATCTTCCGCAGCACGATCAATACACCTTGTTCTCGGCCAATTACATACGTGATCTCGACCAGAACGGCACACTTGCCTTCACACAATTCCAGGCCAGGGAAAACGACAATTTAAGGCGTTACGACACCATATCGCTGCTGGTCGGCATCGACAAGCCCTGGCGCGCCGGGGCCTGGGGATTGCACACCATCGCCACGGCCGGCGTATTGAGTCTCGGCGACGAACAATATCAACGCCAGGTGCAATTTCAGGCCAAGGCGACGCCCCCCGCACCCCTGCCCGATCACTTCCAGTTCAATCTCGTGAGCAGCCTGTCACATGTCGAATACCCGACCTTGGCAAATTTCAATTCAACGACCGACGAAGCCGACGCGCAATTGGCGTATCAGGATAAAAAAACCTCCGCACAGGCCAATCTCGGCGTGATGTTCGACCACGGCAACGCCGCCTATCTTGGCGGCAACCGCAGAGGCTGGCAAGCCAGCGCCCTGGCCAACACCCGGCTTGGAGAAAACGTCAACGCGGAATTCGGCTGGACGCAGCAGTATTGGGACAGCCAGCGATCTTATTCACCGGGGCTTATCGATCAGGTACGTAGGCAGAACACACAGATATTCCGTGCCGGCGTCATCGTTCCTTTGGAAGGCGGCAAATCGCTGCAGGTCGAATGGCGCCGGGTGCGCAACAACGAAAACATCTCGTTGTTCGAGTACAGCGGACAGTTGCTGCAGGTGAGCCTGAAATGGCAGAATTTTTGATCATGTCTCGATGTGTATGCGTGCAGAATTGATTTTCCTTTTTGCCATTGGGTTGACCACAATCACGGCCGGTTGCCTGACGCCCAAAGGCTGGTTGCCCAGTCTGCCCAACGACAAGCTGCTGCATTTCCTTGCCTTCGGCGGTTTGGCACTGCTTGCAGGGCGGATAGCGGATACCCGGATTGAACTACTCGCCTGGTTGGCTGGTCTGTTGCTGGCAGGCGCATTAATTGAAGGATTGCAAAGTTTAATTCCGGGACGTAACTTTTGCTGGCGTGATATCGCCGCCAATGCCGCCGGAATTGCAACAGCCGCCGCCTGCTCGAGGGTAGTGCTCGGCGCATGAACGCATAGTGATGATGCCCAAGCAGAACCCAGGGGCTATAATTTGTCTGAAAATCAATACGGATGCAGTGGAATGACCGAAAACACCAAAGAACTGCCTAGTTTGCAAGCCAACGGCGCCGCCATGCCGCCAATGGAACAACTGCCGGTCGCCAGTGCCCTCAAACCGAGACTGGTGAAAATCAGCCAGATCAATTTCCGCAAAATTCCATTGCTGGCGAACTTGACCGACGAGGAAATGGCCCGCATGCAGGCCGATTTGCGTATACGCAAATACTCACGCCGGGAGATTGTTTTGCAGAAAGGCGCCAGCGGCGACAGCCTGCTGTTCGTGCTGGTCGGTCAATTGCAGGTGATCGACGTCACCGAAGACGGGCGTGCGATCGGCCTGCGCATGCTGGCACCCGGCGATTTCTTCGGCGAAATCGCCGTCATCAACGGCTCGACCCGTTCAGCGTCCGTGCTGGCGCTCACCGAAGCCCTGGTGGGGTTCCTGCCAAGCGCTACCGCCCTGCATCTGTTCTCGCATTCGCCTTCGGTGGCCAATCTGATGCTGCGCCATCTGGCAGACAAGATCCAGCGCGACTCCGAGTTCCGCGCCCTGCTCAGCATTCACAACACCTCGCGCCGCATCTACACCTTCCTGCAATTGTTCCGCAAGTCGGCGCAGGGTGGCGAAGATGTGGTGGAAAATCTGCCGACCCACCAGGATATCGCGAACATGATCAACACCAGCCGCGAAACCGTGACGCGCGCAATTCTGACCCTCGTGCAGCAAGGCATCGTGGAAAAGGAAACGCACCGGCTGATTGTGCGCAAGCCGGAAGAATTCCAGAAATTGGTGCGTGGCGCGCCGGCATAGGCGCCGGCAGCCGTTTGTCGATGCGGGCTTGTAGCCTGCGGTCGTTTTTCCAACTCTATTCGCGCACCACTCATGCCCAAACTTTTGGCACATCATCAATTCATATCGAAAACCATGCCGGCCGGGCCGGAGGCGATTCAGTGATTTCGCCTTCCATGCTCAGGGGCATCTGGGCCTATCGCGGGTTTGTCGCCAGCAGCGTCAAACGCGAGTTCCAGGCAAAGTACCGCAATTCGCTGCTCGGTGCCGCCTGGACAATCTTGAATCCGCTGGCGATGATCGTCGTCTACACAGTCGTGTTCGCGCAAGTCATGCGCAACCGCCTGCCAGGCAGCGATTCAACTTTTTCCTACAGCATCTATCTGTGCGCCGGCGTGTTGGCCTGGGGCCTGTTCGCTGAAATCGTCGGCCGCGCGCAAGGCGTATTCCTGGAAAACGCCAACCTGATCAAGAAAGTCAGTTTCCCGCGTATTTGCCTGCCTATTGTCGTCGTGCTGTCAGCTGCGCTCAACTTTGCCATCATCTTCGGGTTGTTCACCGGCTTCCTGGTCTTGAGCGGGAATTTTCCCGGCACAGTATTCGTCGCCCTGCTACCGGTCATTGCGATTCAGGTCCTATTTTCCATCGGCCTGGGCATGATACTCGGCGTGCTCAATGTGTTTTTCCGCGACGTCGGCCAATTCTTCACGATCCTGCTGCAGTTCTGGTTCTGGTTCACCCCCATCGTCTATCCGGTCGCCGCGCTGCCGGAAAAGATACGCGTCCTGCTTTTGCTTAACCCCATGGCTTCGCTGATCATGGCCTGCCAGGGCATACTGGTCAATCATCGCTGGCCAGATTGGGGGAGCCTGCTCCCGACTACGCTCATCGCCATCGCCCTGTGCATACTCGGCATGCTGCTGTTTCGCAGCCATGCCGGCGAAATGGTGGATGAACTGTAATGGGCAGCATACAAGTCAACAATCTGGGCAAGGCCTACAAGCGCTACAGCGGCCAATGGGCACGCCTGGCGGAATGGCTGTCGCCATTCAACCGCAAGCGCCATACCTTGAAGTGGGTGCTGCAAGACATCAGTTTTGAAGTCAAGCCGGGCGAGGCCATCGGCATTATCGGCGTCAATGGCGCCGGTAAGAGCACGCTCCTGAAACTGATCACCGGAACGGCGCATCCCACCACCGGCAACGTCGCCACCACCGGACGGGTTGCCGCCCTGCTTGAGCTCGGCATGGGTTTCCATCCCGATTTCACCGGGCGGCAGAACGTCTTGATGTCCGGCCAGTTGATGGGCATGAGCGTGCCGGAAATCTCGGCCCTGATGCCGGAAATCGAAGCCTTTGCCGAAATCGGCGAATACATCGACGAGCCGGTGCGCGTCTATTCGAGCGGCATGCAGGTGCGCCTGGCGTTCAGCATCGCCACAGCCGTGCGCCCGGGCATACTCATCGTCGATGAAGCACTGGCCGTTGGCGACGTGTTCTTCCAGCAAAAATGCTTCGAACGCATTCGCGCTTTCTGCGACGCCGGCACCACACTGTTGTTCGTGTCGCACGCCATGGGCACCGTCTATTCGCTGTGCGACCGGGCGATCCTGCTCAATGAAGGCCGCATTGCGCTTGACGGTTCGCCGCGCGAAGTCATCGACCTGTACAACGCCCACGTCCTGCAGCGCCAGGAGGGCGGCGATGCGAAAGTGCAAATTACGGAAGTTGCTGCCCCTGTTGCCGAGGACGCCAATCTGCCGGCCGAAGCAGGCGGCGAACCGGCAACCGGTGTCGCCATCGGCTCAGCGGTTGGGTCCATCAGCAGCGAAGGCGCCGCAATCGACGCCGTCGACCTGCTCGTCGACAAGCGCGCCGTGGCCGCACTGATCAGCGAGGCGCAGGTGACGGTGCGCATCGTCGCGCGCTTTCATCGCGACTATGCCGACCCGCACATCGGATTCCAGATTCGCAACGCACGCGGCGAGGCGGCCTTCATGACCAATACCTATTGCATGCGCCGAACCATCGGCAAGGTACAGGCCGGAGAAACCGTCACCGCCGAGTTTTCCTTCAAGATCGGCCTCTGCGAAGGCGAATACACGATCACCGCGGGCGTGGCCGAGGGCGGCGCCGGCGAAGGCGAATTCAACCAGACGCTCGCGCGCGTGCAAGACGCCAAAGCGTTCACCATATTGAAAAATCTCGATGCCATTCTGTGGAGCGGGTTTTATAATCTCGACCCAAGCTGCACCTTGCGCCGCCAAAAAGAAGACGCTTCATGAAATTGCTTGTTACCACCTCCCAGTCGCTGCTGCAGGTCGATACCGTGAGCGACGAAATCATCCCGCTCGATCGCGGGCGCGGTTTGTACTATGGGATCGCCCATGCCGAAGGAAAACTGTATGTTGCCGCGCGCATGCGTGCAGTTTCTGCGACCGTGGAAGCAGCCGAGGAACGTGGCGAGATCCTGATTTTCGACCGCAATCTCAAACCGTGCGGAACGCTGCAGGCGCCGTTTCCGCTGCGCGATCTGCATGAGATCGCCTGGCATCAGGGAAAGCTGTACGCCAGCTGCTCGCACGACAACATGATCGCCATCCATGACGGCAAGGCATGGGAGCAATGGTTTCCCCTTGGCGGCAGCATGGAAGGGCCGGGCGACGTCAACCACTTCAATTCGTTTTTCTTTGAAGACGAACGCATCTGGGTGCTGGCGCACAATCGCGGCGATAGCGAATTGCTGGCGTTTTCGCTGGCTTCGCGCGAACTGCTGGAGCGCATTCCCATGGGCATCATGGCGCACAACATCTGGCGCGACGGCGATGAATTGCTGACCTGTTCTTCGCTGGTGGGGAAAGTGATCGGCACCAAGGGTTTCCTCCTCGAAACCGGCGAATTCCCGCGCGGCATCGCGATTGCCGACAATTTCCGCTGCGTCGGCATATCCGCCATGGCCGAGCGCAAGGAACGCGACTTTACGACAGGCAGGCTGGCGATCTACGATGGTTCGTGGCAAAAGGAAAAAGAGATCGTCCTGCACGATGAAGGCCTGGTGCTGGACCTGCATATTCTGCCGCCGGGTTTTTCAATCGCACAAGAAAGCACAACCGGGGACGCAACCATTGCCGCAGACTCGTTCTATCGCGCTTACGAAGACCGCAACCGCGGTTCGCGCGCACTGATCAAGTCGCGCCTGCTCGTCTATCGCGCTTTCTATGAACCATGGATCAAGCACGAACAGCGTCCCCAGGCCATCGACCTTGGCTGCGGCCGCGGCGAGTGGCTCGAATTGCTGCGCGATGCCGGTTTCGCCAGTAGTGGTGTCGACCTCGACGAGGGCATGCTCGCCGGCTTGCGCCAGATCGGCCTGGACGCGAGGCGCGCCGACGCCTTGCAGGCCTTGCGCAGTATTCCCGACGCCAGCATGGCGATCGTGTCTGCCTTCCACGTGGTCGAGCACATTCCTTTCGACGATGTACGCACGCTGATAAGCGAAGCCATGCGTGTGCTCAAGCCCGGCGGCTTGCTGATCCTGGAAACACCGAACCCCGAAAACCTCGTGGTCGGCTCGTCGCTGTTCTATCAGGACCCGACACACCTGCGCCCGCTGCCGCCGGAATTGCTGCGCTTTGCCGTCGAGCATGCCGGCTTCGAGCGCCATATCGTCGCGCGCCTTCAAGAAGATGCGTCGCTGCATGGCGAGCGCGAGATCGGTTTATGGAGCGTGCTCGAAGGCGCCAGTCCGGACTATGCCGTGATCGGACAAAAAAAGAGTGACGCAGAATTCATGGATGCCTTCAATCCGGCATTCGATGCCGGCTACGGCATCCTGCTCCCGGCCCTCGCGCACCGCTACGAAATGCAGGAAAGACGACGCGCCAGCGAGATGTTTGCCCGCACCGACGCGCGCACCGACCAGCATTTCCGCGACCTGCGCTACAACCTCGACAAAGCCGAAGAGCGCATTGCGCAACTCGAAGAGCGGCTGACCCACTTGCATAACCTGCTCAATACGGTCTTCGCCAACCCGACGTGGAAGCTCTCTGCGCCGCTGCGCTGGATTGCCACCCAGGTTCGGCTGGCGCGGCAAATGGGGCTTGCCTCGCGTTTGCGCATGGCGCAGACGAAATTGGTGCGGCCCGTCGTGCGCAAGGCCGTCAACTTTGTCGACAACCGGGCCACATTGCGCCAGGTGTTTGTCAACGCCATCAAAGTCGTCGGCTTGTATGGCGTGCTGCGTTCGTTTTATTCGCGCCTGTCGCGCACGCAAAGCATGGTGCCGGTGCGCAAGCTCGATCCGACTGTATCGGACATGAGCGAACGTAGCGCCGCCATCTATAAAGAACTCAAGTCGGCCGCCGCGCCGCGCAAGGAGCCGAAATAATGCGCATCGTCATCGACATGCAGGGTGCGCAAACCTCCAGCCGCTTGCGCGGCATCGGCCGCTATACGGCGTCCTTGATCGAGGCCATGGTGCGCAACCGCGGCGAGCACGACATCATCCTCGCTCTGTCCGATGCCTTCCCCGATTCCATCGAGCCGATCCGCAAGAGTTTCGCCGGCCTGCTGCCGGCAGAAAACATTCGCGTCTGGCAGGCGCCCGGCCCTACGCTGGAAAGCGATCCCTACAACAAGACGCGGCGTGAGTGCGCGGAGCTGATCCGCGAAGCTTTCCTGGCCAGCCTAAAGCCGGATGTGATTCACGTGGTCAGCCTGTTCGAAGGCTATATCGACAACGCCGTCACCAGCATCGGCCTGTTCGACCAAGGCACGCCCGTCGCCGTCAGTTTCTATGATCTGATCCCCTTGCTTTATGAAGACCAGTACCTGAAGCCGGACCTGTTCTTCAAGCAATACTACCTGCGCAAATTGGAACAGCTACGCCGTGCCGACCTGCTGCTGGCGATCTCGGAATCGTCGCGGCGCGAGGTGATCGATGCGCTGGCATTTCCCGAATCGCAAACCATCAATATCTCGACCGCGGCCGACAGCCATTTCAAACCAATCGCCATTCCGGATGCGCAAAAAAAAGCGATCCTGGAAAAATACGGCATCACGCGGCCCTTCGTCATGTACACCGGCGCCACCGACAGCCGCAAGAACGTCGAGGGCTTGATCCGCGCTTATGCATTGATGCCGCAAAACCTACGGTCGCAACACCAATTGGTCATCACCGGTGCCATGCAGGCGCGCGACCGGCACCGCCTGGAAGCCCTGGCCGATACGCACTACCTGGTACCCGGTGAACTGCAACTGGCCGGCTTCGTGCCAGACGATGAACTGGTTCTGCTTTACAACCTGTGCAAACTGTTCGCCTTTCCCTCCTGGCATGAAGGCTTCGGCCTGCCTGCATTGGAAGCCATGGCCTGCGGCAGAGCGGTGATTGCCTCCAATGCTACGAGCCTGCCCGAAGTCATCGGCCGGGACGATGCCTTGTTCGACGCAAAAGACGACAAGGCCATGGCCGAGAAAATCGTCGAAGTGCTGCGCAATGATGCATACCGTGCCGAACTAGAACAGCACGGACTGCGGCAAGCCAAGCTTTTTTCCTGGGACATTTGCGCCACGCGCGCCTTGGCCGCACTGGAAAAACTGCATGCCGAACACCATGCGAATGTGCAGCCAGGCAAACTCGCCGGCAAACCCAAGCTGGCTTACGTGTCGCCATTGCCGCCCGAGCGCACCGGCATCGCCAATTACAGCGCCGAGCTTCTTCCGTCGCTGCGCGAACACTATGACATCACGCTGATCGTCAACCAGGGCGTGTGCGACCAGCCGAGCGCGATCCGGGATTTGCCGGTGCAGCCGTCGGAATGGTTCGACCAGCACGCAGCAGAGTTCGACCGCATCATCTATCAAATCGGCAACAGCCCGTTCCACACCCACATGCTGGGCCTGATGCAAAGACACCCCGGCGTGGTGGTCCTGCATGACTTCTTCGTCAGCAGCATGCTGGCGGCGGAGGAATTGGCAAAGCGCCACCCAACGTTCTGGGCCGAAGAACTCTATCATTCGCACGGCTATCATGCGCTGATCAGCCGCTATGCCGACGAAGGCGTCGATCCGACCAAGGATCAATTCCCGTGCAATCTCGGCGTGCTCCAGGCTGCCGCCGGCGTGATCGTGCATTCGGCGCATTCGCAGCGCCTGACCGCGGATTGGTATGGCCGGCAGGCGGCGGAAAGTCTGCGCTGCATTCCGCATTTGCGGTTGGCGTGGCAGGTGGAAGACCGCGAAGCGGCTCGGCGCGCGGCGCGCGCAACGCTGGGAATTTCCCAGGACAGTTTCCTGGTCTGCAGCTTCGGCTTCATCGGGCCGACCAAGTTAAGCCACCTGCTGCTCGACGCGTGGCTGCATTCGCGGCTGGCCAACGACCGCCAATGCGAACTGGTGCTGGTCGGCGAAAACCACGGCGGTGAGTACGGCAAGCAGATCACCAGGCGCATCCGCGACGGTGTGTCGCGCGAGCGCATCAAGATCGCCGGCTGGACCGAAACCAAGGACTACGAACTCTACCTGCAAGCGGCCGACATCGGCGTGCAGCTACGCAGCACGAGCCGTGGCGAGACTTCCGGCGCCGTGCTCGATTGCATGAATTACGGCTTGCCGACCATCGTCAACGCGCATGGCAGCATGGCTGACTTGTCCGATCTGGCAACCTGGAAACTGGAAGACCAATTTGCCGAATCCGCCCTGGTCGATGCGCTGGAAACGCTGTGGCGCGACCAGGAAAGACGCGCCGAGATCAGCCGCGAAGCCTTGCGCGTTATAGCAACAGAACATTCGCCCGCATATTGCGCGGCGCAATACGCGCGGGCCATCGAAGCATTTCAGCCGCTGGCGCGCACCAGCATGCGGGCGCTGGTGGCGCGGCTGGGTGAAACCCTGTTCAATACCAACAACGACGCCGCCTTCAGAAAACTGGCCAACGCCATCACGCATTCGATCGTGCCGTCCCCGCGCATCAAACAAGTCCTGGTGGACGTATCGGCGATCTCCCGCAGCGATCTGCAGACCGGCATCGAACGCGTGGTGCGCGCCCAGTTGTCGCGCCTGCTGGCGAACCCACCGGCCGGCTACCGTGTCGAACCGGTGTACTTCAGCAGCGATAGCGCAATACCGCATTATCGCTATGCGCGCGAATACGCGCACAAGCTGCTCGGCATACCGCCGGATATCGCCATTGATACGCCGATCGAAGTCGGCGCGGGCGATATCTTTTATGGCGCAGATTTTTGCCCGCACGATGTGCTCAAGGCGGCGGCCGGTGGCATCTATTCGGACTGGCGCCGCGTCGGCGTCACCGTCAGTTTCCTGATCCACGACATTCTGCCCGTCACGCGCCCCGAATTTTTCCCCGAAGGTGCCGGCGACGTGCACGGTCAATGGCTGGCATGCATCAGCGAGCATGCCGACCATCTGGTGTGCATATCGCAAGCCGTGGCCGACGACATGCGACACTGGCTACAAGATACAGGCAAGCAGACGCAGGCCGATTTCCCAGTGCTGCATCATGGTGCGGACATTGCGGCATCGTTTCCGTCAAAAGGTCTGCCCAAGGACGCCTACCAGACGCTCGACGCCATGCGTGCGGCGCCAAGCTTTTTGATGGTCGGCACGATAGAGCCGCGCAAGGGGCATTTGCAAACCATCCGCGCGTTCGAAAAGTTGTGGCAGGAAGGTTCGCCGGCCCAACTGGTGATCGTCGGCCGCGAAGGCTGGACCGGCCTGCCCGATAATCTGCGCCGCACGATACCGGAAACCATGGCAGCACTTCGCCAGCATCCGGAACTGGGCAAGCGCCTGCTCTGGCAAGCCGATATCAGCGACGAATATCTGGAAAAAATTTATGAGGCGAGCACCTGCCTGCTGTTTTCCAGCGAGGCCGAAGGCTTTGGCTTACCGTTGATTGAGGCGGCCAAGTTCCACAAGCCGGTGATTGCGCGCGACATTCCCGTATTCCGCGAAATTGCCGGCGACCATGCCTACTATTTCAGCGGAGCGGATGCGGAAAACCTGGCGCAGGCTGTGCGCAACTGGCTGGCCTTGCGCAACGAGGGCAAGGAGCCGCAATCGACCGGCATGCCTTGGCGTACCTGGAGCGAGAACGTTGCGCATTTGATGCAGTTGCTTGTGCGCCGGTGAAATTGGCGGGCGGCCTGCAGTCGCCCGCTGAAGTCCCACATTCGAATCCTGCTCAGGCGCGATAGCGCAGCCACAAACTCACGCCGCAATTCTTGAACGGACTGCCTTCCGGCTGCACGGTGCAAAGCGGCAGGTTTTTCTCCAGATAATCCCAATGCCGGTCGGCGAACCAGTCGTTGAAAAACAGCACGCTGAAGTTCGGGTTGTGCGCGAGAAAAGCCTTCAACAGATAGGCTTCGTTCCAGGCCCGCCCTTCGGCCAGCCATTCCTGCGGATAGTCAAAATTCCTGAAGATGTCGTGGAAATGCACCACCACGCCATCCTTCAGCAGGGGCAACACTTTGAATAGCAGGTGGTTCACGTCGCTGCCGAATTTGGCAACATGCGAGGAATCGATAAACAAAATGTCATTCGCTTCCAGGCACTCGAACACCGCGAGATCGACATCCTGCACCTTTTGATCGATGATGCGGTAACGCCCCTTATCCTGCGGCAACAGGCACTTATATAAGGTGTCCGGGTAGGGCTCGATAAACGTGATCTCGGTCTGCCCATCGAGGAAAATTTCGCAGGTGTCGATCATGGCTGCCGAAGAATAGCCACTGCCGACTTCGATGATGCGCTTGGGTTTGCATTCGCGGATCATCGAATACAGCACGATGCCGTCGAAGTAATTGAATGCACCGTTGTTGAGATAATAGCGATGGGTTTCGCTGCGCTCTTTCGGGAATGGCAGCTCGGCATAGGTTTGCACAAACCGGCCGGCCAGTTCGAGCTGGGTTGCTTCGTTCACTTCAACACCGTCAGGCGTTTTCAGTTCCAGGGCCGCAAAATTCTGCAGATAGTCCGACGCCGCCGGAATCGGCGAGTAGAAATGCCCCTCCGGTGCGAAGCGTTGCGCCGCACTGATTTGCCCGGCAAATTCGGCCTTGCCGTTGAAGCGGTTGATGAATTCCTCGCTGCGCATGAATTCGTGCAACACAGCTTCACGCGTCATGCCTTGCGCAATGGCGCCAAGAAAATAGGCCTTGCCTTCGGCGTCAGGTTCGCGCGAGAAAAAATAGCGATAACAATGCTGGAGGAATTCTTCGTTGCCGGAAGAAGGGAGGAGTTTTTCCATGATCGATGCTTACCGTTCTGAACAGCCGCAACGGTAGCACGCGGAAGCGAAGCAGGGAAGCGTGAATTTGATGCTTCCCTGTTCCAAAACTGCGAGATTACTTGCCGAACTTGGCCGCCGTTTCGGCAACGCGCTTGCCCAACAACTTCGCCGTTTCAAGGTCACCGGGCAACGGGCCCTCTTCCGGCGAGGAATCCGACGGACTTTGCGCCATTGCGCCGGCGGAAGAAGCCAAGTAATTGATGTCGTTGCGCTGCGCGGCCTTCGAATTGGACGGCAGCAATCCGGTACCGACCCAGATCATGCCGTGCTGCTGCGACAGGGTGAACAGGTAATGCAAGGTCGACAGCTTGTCGCCATTCATCGATGCCGAATTGGTGAAGGCAGCAGCAATCTTGTCCTTCCAGGCCTGACCGAACCAGGGCTTGGACGAAGCGTCGGCAAATTTCTTGAATTGCCATGACACCATGCCCATGTAGGTCGGTGAACCGAAAATGATGGCGTCGGCCTGACCCAGCGTCGCCCAGGCGGCGTCGCTAAGGTTGCCTTCGGCATCGATTGCGATCAGATCGACATTCGGTGTGGCGGACAGCGCGCCTGCCTGCACGGCTTCAGCCTGTTTCTTGGTGTGGCCGTAGCCGGAGTGATAAACGATAGCAACTTTGGTCATGATTTCCTCGATTCGTGGGTTTAAAAAGCCCAGCGCGTGCGCTGGGCAATAAATACAAAAATATCTGCAATTCCGCTCGACGCGAGGCTTTATGCAAGGTCAAATAGCAAGATTTCCGCGTCCTTTCCCTCGGTCAGGCTAATTTGCTTCTCATCAATCGCCTTCAACGCATCGCCTTCCTTCAACACGGTGCCGTTGACGTTGATCTCGCCGCGCGCCACATGCAGATACACCTTGCGTCCGGCCGGAATCGCAAAATTCGCCTGTTCCGCACCGTCAAACAGACCCGCATACAGCTTCACATCCTGATGCAGCTTGACCGAACCTTCGCTGCCGTCAGTGCTGCCAATCAGGCGCAGGCGGCCACGCTTGTCGGCTGCGTCGAAGCGTTTCTCTTCGTAACCAGGCGCAATACCGCGCGATTGCGGTTCGATCCAGATTTGCAGCAAATGCGTGACCTGAGTCTTCGAATTGTTGAACTCGGAGTGCATGACACCGGTGCCCGCGCTCATGCGCTGTACATCGCCGGGACGGATCACGCTGCCGTTGCCCATGCTGTCCTTGTGCGCCAATTCGCCGTCCAGCACATAGGTGACAATCTCCATGTCGCGATGACCATGGGTGCCAAACCCGGCGCCGGCGCCGATGCGGTCGTCGTTCAACACGCGCAAGGGACCAAAGCCCATGTGTTCCGGGTCGTAATACTCGGCAAAGGAGAAACTGTGATGGGCGTCGAGCCATCCATGATTGGCATGGCCACGTTCGCTGCTTTTGCGTAGTTCAATCATTTTCAACCTCCAAATTGATTTATTTGTTATCGACAGATTCGTTTCCTGCCTATAACAATGTCCATGGACGTAATATAAGGCCTTGCGCATGTTAGTAACAGGTGCTATTTTTCGATGAATCATTCAATTTATTTGAACAATCCAATTTGTCATGAATTTGACCCTGGAATCCTTGCAAATCCTCGACGCAATTGACCGCAACGGCAGCTTTGCCGGCGCGGCCAATGAGCTCGACCGGGTCCCATCGGCGCTGACCTACAGCGTGCGCAAGCTGGAAGATGATCTCGACGTACTGCTGTTCGACCGCAGCGGACATCGCGCCAAGCTGACGGCGGCGGGGCACGAATTGCTGACCGAGGGCCGCCACCTGCTTCGCGCCGCGCACGAGCTCGAACAACGCGTCAAGCGCACAGCCACCGGTTGGGAAGTCGAATTGCGCATCGTGCTCGACAGCGTGATCCGCTTCGACCAGATGATTCCGCTGATTGCCGAATTCGATCGCGAGGAATCGGGAACGCGGCTGCGCTTTTCTGTCGAGGTGCTATCGGGCGTGTGGGAAACACTGCTCACTGGGCGCGCCGACCTCGCCATCGGCGCTGCCTACACCGGCCCGGAAACCATGCGAATGACCGGCGAATTTCGCACTATGCCCATGATGTCCTACCCCTGGATTTTCGCCGTCGCGCCGACCCATCCCCTCGCCAATGCACCGGAACCGCTGACTGCAGAGCAAATCCGCCAGCATCGCGTGGTGGCCGTCGGCGACACCGGGCGGAACATGCCCACCTTCACCACCGGCCTGTTGACCGGGCAACCGACCCTGACCGTACCCTCGTTGACGGCCAAACTCGAAGCACAGGTAGCAGGCCTCGGTTGCGGCCATTTACCACGTTCGCTGGCCACACCCTACCTTTCCACCGGCTCGCTGATCGAAAAGCAGACCCAGGAAACCCGCGCTCCCGTAACCAAGCAAATTGCATGGCGCACCACCGGCCGCGGCAAATGCCTGAACTGGTTCCTGCACCGCCTGGCAGACCCGGCAGTGCAGCTGGCCCTGAGCAGGGAGTGAACGCAATGACCACTCCGATTTCTTCCTACATAGGCCGCTTCGCCCCCTCCCCCACCGGCCCGCTACACGCGGGCTCGCTGGTCGCTGCCATGGCCAGCTACCTCGACGCCAAGGCGCATGACGGCGCCTGGCTGGTGCGCATCGAAGACATCGACGAAGCGCGCACCGTGCCCGGCGCAGCCGAAGGCATTCTGCAATCCCTGCTTGGTTTCGGCATGCAATGGGATGGTGAAGTGGTATGGCAAAGCCGGCGCAAGGATGTATACCAGGCGGCATTCGAGCGCCTGCACGGGCACACCTATGCCTGCGGCTGTACGCGGCGCGAGATCGCCGATTCCCGCATCGGCATTGCTTCCGATGGTGCTGCCGTCTACCCCGGCACCTGCCGCAACGGGCTCGGCCCCGGCAAGCAGCCGCGCGCCTATCGCCTGCGCGTGCCCGATGCAGACAACGGCGCCGACACCATCACCTTCGAAGATGCCTGGATGGACACGGTCGCGCAGCACCTCGCCAGCGAAGTGGGCGACTTCGTCTTGAAGCGTGCCGACGGCTATTGGGCATACCAGATTGCGGTGGTGGTGGACGATGCATTGCAAGGCGTGACGCACGTCGTGCGCGGCGCAGACCTGCTCGATTCCACGGCACGGCAAATCTACCTGCAGCGCTTATTGGGATACCCGACACCGGCTTACCTGCACGTGCCGGTGGTGGTCAATAGCGAGGGAGAGAAGCTGTCGAAGCAAACCGGAGCGCGCGAGCTTGATCCGGCCAAGGCGCTCGAATCGCTGCAGTCAGCGGCGGCATTTCTCGGTTTGGAAATGCCGGCTGTTACTTCGGTGGATGCGTTCTGGCGCCATGCAATCAATGCCTGGCGCAAGCGAAGGAAGAATTAACGTTTCGGCGTGCCGCCCAGGAGCGCAGCCATCTTGGCCTTGCCCGGTTTGATCGAAGGCGACTTGTTGGCAGCATCGCTCGGCTCGGGAATCACCGACACCGACGGCTCGTAAGGCTTGAGGAACCACGGATCGACCTTTTCCTTGCGCGGCATGCTGCCGTAGGCGGAACGCCCGCTTGAAGCACCTGCACTGCGCGAACTGTCACGCGAGGCGTCACGGCTGCTGTCTCTTCCGGCATCGCGGCCGCCGTCTCTTCCACCTTCACGCCCACCTTCGCGGCCTCGGCCTGCCTCCCGCGCACCTTCGCGGCTGCCTTCGCGCCGGCGCTTCTCGCCAAACTCGCGCTCGCCCGGCTCAAAGCCAACCAGTTGCCCGGGCGTGAGCTTTTGCTTGATCATCTTTTCGATGTCAATCAGCAGGCGCTCGTCCTTGTCGGAATAGAGCGAAATTGCATCGCCCGATGCACCGGCGCGGCCGGTGCGGCCGATGCGGTGCACGTAGTCTTCAGCGTTATATGGCAGGTCATAATTGATCACGCAAGGCAGTTCGGCGATATCGAGACCGCGCGCAGCAACGTCGGTTGCCACCAGCACGTCGATGGTGCCGGCCTTGAATGCTTCCAGTGCGGCCATGCGTTCGGACTGCGATTTGTCGCCGTGAATGGCCGAAGCCTTGATGCCTTCGATTTCCAGCTGACGCGCCAGGCGCGAAGCGCCGATCTTGGTATTGGAAAACACCAGCACCTGTTTCAGATCGCGCCCGCGCAACAGATGCACTACGGCATCGCGCTTGTCGTCATCCTTCACCTTGTAGACCACCTGGGTGACCTTGTCGGCCGTGGCATTGCTTCGGGCCACTTCGATGGTGACGGGTTGGTCAAGGAAGGTAGCGGCCAGCTTCTTGATCTCGGGCGAGAAGGTCGCAGAGAACATCAGGTTCTGGCGCTTCTTCGGCAACAGGTTGATGATGCGCTGCAAGTCAGGCAGGAAGCCCATGTCGAGCATGCGGTCGGCTTCGTCCATCACCAGGATCTGGGTTTGCGACAGGTTCAACGTCTTTTGCTGCACGTGATCGAGCAGGCGGCCCGGCGTGGCGATGACGATTTCCACACCGGCACGCAAGGCTGCCGTTTGCGGGTTCATGTCCACACCGCCGAACACCACGGTGGAGCGTAGCGGCGTGTGGCGCGAATAGGCTTTGACGTTTTCAGCCACCTGGTCGGCCAGCTCACGCGTCGGCGTCAAAATAAGGGCACGCACCGGGTGGCGTGCCGGCGAGGCGCTATTACTGGCATGCGCCAGCAGCAATTGGATGATAGGCAGCGAAAAGCCGGCCGTCTTGCCGGTGCCGGTCTGCGCCGCGCCCATCACATCGCGCCCGCGCAATACAACCGGAATCGCTGCTGCCTGAATCGGTGTGGGATGGACATACCCCTGGTCGGACAGTGCGCGCAAAATATCGGGCGAGAGTCCAAAGTCCTCGAATTTGACCGTGGGCTGGCTTGCCGGCTCGACGGTGATGACAGGCGCGACTTCTGTTGCGGGGTGGGTATCTGACATAGTATGTGTGGAGTTCACTTTCCCAAGGTGCGGCAATGCGGGGAAGGATGATTCGAAACTCCTGGCTTTCTCTCGTTGAAAATGAACAGCTTCAGTATTTTAGTATGCGACGCTTGGCCGACGTCGATACGCGTTATGCATGGGTGGCCAACACAATGTGCGGCCGCATGCCGGCTACTGCCGCCATGTCGACCAGGGTGTCCAGGGAAAAGAGTTCGATCTTGCCGCGCGTGAGATCGGAGATGCGCGGCTGCGTGACACCCAACCTGACAGCCGCCTGCTTTTGCGTCCAACCCTGGACGCGTATCAGTTCGGACAGTTTTCCCATCAATTCCGAACGTGCCGCGACGCTGGCCTCAATCTCGACGCCGATTGGTTCGCTGCTGTTTTTACTGCCTTCGTCGTTGCTTTTGATTGTGTTGCCACTGCGCATGCTGCAAACCTTCGCTCTGAATCGTTACCGCCTTCAAGGAGCAAATAAGCCCACGGCGACGCGAATTATACAAAATTTTGTATAGGTCTGGGGGAAAGGGTCGTTTTTATTGGCTATAAAGGCGAAATACACCCGAAAACCAGTGTCGCAGGCATATGGGAGGTGGTTATTCGCTCAGACGCAATTCGCGCACGCCACGCCCCAGGCGACGGCGCAGCAATGTGCGCAATGTGACGCCATCGGCATAGCCCACTTGCTCCGCAATGTGCTCGATATTCTGGTTGCCGGTCTTGAGCAGATGCACGGCACGCTCGACGCGCAAATCCTGAAAGTACGACAGCGGCGTCTTGCCCAGCACCTCTCGCATGCGCCGCGCCAGCGTGCGCTTGCTGGTTGCCAAGGACTGTGCCGCATCATCGAGTGAAAACGCCTGCCCCAGCCGCGCCCGCGCCCAAGTTTCGAAGCGCTCGACCATGGGATCGGTGTGATTGAGGTGATCGACAATCGCATAAGCCGACTGCGAAGGCCGCGAATCGACAATCAGGTATTTGGCCGTCAAGGCCGCCAGCTCGGGGCTGATCTGTCGTACCAGGGCCAGAGCCAGGTCCATGTGCCCGAGTGCTGCGCCGGCAGTCATCACATTGCCGGACTTGACCACCATGCGCGTATCGTCCAGCCGCACGCGCGGATAGCGCTGGCGAAACATCGGCGCCAGCCACCACGTGGTCGTCGCTACCTCGCCATCGAGCAAGCCCGCTTCCGCCAGCAAAAAGGTGCCAATGCAGGCAGCGGCGATATGCACGCCTTGTTGTGCGAAATATTGCAGCGCCTTGCCCGCATCGCGCACGTCGGCGCGGCCCAGCGCCACTTGCAACGCTTCAGGCATCTTTTCGCCGATGGCCGGCACGACGACCCAATCCGGTTTGGCATTCCTGTCTATCAACGTGACCGGAACACCGAGTCCCTGTGAAGTTCGAATGTGTTTGCGTACGCCAATCAGGTTGACCTCAAATCGCGGCACAGCCAGACCCGACATTGCTGCCAGCTCATTGGCCGTGCCGAAGGTGTCCTGCAGCGTCGCAAGCCCGGTATCGAATACGCCGTCCAGTGCAAGTATGGCAATTTTCATGATTAGCCATGTTTGGCAATAACAATATCAAAGTAGTCAATATTGACAGTATGCAGTATCTCGGCGAATGCGTAAAGTCGCCTCCATCGCATGCAACGCACCCCGCGCCCTGTAGCGACTCATCCAGGAGATACATCATGATCAAATTCGCACTGTTCGCCCGCCTCGAAGCCAAACCCGGCAAGGAAGCTGCCGTTGCTGTCTTTCTCGAACAAGGCCTGGCCATGGCAAGGGAAGAAAGCACGACGCCGATCTGGTTCGCGCTGCGGTTGTCGCCGACGACGTTTGGAATTTTTGATGCGTTCAATGATGAAGCAGGACGGCAGGCACATTTGAGCGGACCAATTGCGCAGGCCTTGATGGCGAATGCGGCGGAATTGCTGGCAGTGCCGCCTTCGATTGAGCAGATTGAAGTGTTGGGCCTGAAGAACACCTGAAAAAACGAAAGCGACCACGCAGCCACTTAATGTTGCACACTTCTTGCGGATGACAACATGGGCCTGGATGAGAATTCAGGCCCTTTTCACGTCCATCGACCCTTCGCGATCTTGTTGCAATAAGCGAATCAGACTTGTGGAATGCGGTGCCAACCAATGTTATATTGTTGCATATATACTAACCGTCGCAGAACGGCCGCCCAGAACGAAAACACTCAGCATTGCATCAGATTTACTCGCCAACAACAGGCCGGGACTATATTGCGTGCCCATATCAAAGAGAGAAAGTAATGGAATCACTCCACGTTACTCGATGGTTTTCGCGAACCTTGCAGGCTTGCCTGATCGCCTTGCTTTGTGCGTGCAGTGGTGCAAACGATAGCCCTACGGCTACTGATCAAGTCTCCTCGAAATGGCAGCTGAGGTCTTTGCCGGAGGCGTCAAATGCGTCAGCCCAAGCGCCCACCCATGCGTCAGCTGCATTGATCCCGAGAGGCGGCGCTGCGGCCACGGCGACACTTGCACCGCAGGTCTTGTTTACCGACGCACTCAGCGGGCCGACTACGGGTGGTGAAAACGATAAGGGTGCCTACCTTTCTGTTTTTGGAAGAAATTTCGGCGCGCAGAGCGATTTGGGAACGAACACCAAGGTTTATATCGGCAATGTGGAGGTCGCCAACTATCGTTACCTTGGTAGCGCCAAATCAGCAGGCAGAACCGGCTTGCAACAGATAACGGTGCAGGTAGGGTCACTGGGGGGCGCTGCCACAGGAACGGCGCTGCCGGTGAAGCTTGTCCATGCGGGAGTGTCTTCCAACACGGACAATACCTTTACGCCGAGTTCCGGCAGGATTTTATTTGTCTCGCTTTCCGGGTCTGATACCACTGCAGTACCGAACAATATCGCCAAGCCGTGGCGATCGCTGCAAAACATGAGCACCTTGACGGGTGCCTACTTTGCGATGCAAACCGGCGATCACATCGTGATTCGCGGCGGCAATTGGAGCGACGCCAACGGTCAGGACACGACATGGATGCGTTTCGGGTCCGGCATCTACGCCAGAAACGGCAATGCTTCCGCATGGATACACGTCACTGCTTATCCGGGGCCGATCAACGGCAATGCCATCGAGGATGTGCACTACACGACGCCGGCCGGAGCATCGGGCGGCATTGCAGGCCCCTGGTCTGCCATCGCGGGAACATCGGGTGAATATATATCGGTTTCCAATCTCCGCATGGATATTGCCGGCGGCGCCAACCGCGATGCCGCACCCGTCAACTTCCAATATACTGCGGGCCCATGGCGGGTTGTGAACAACGAGCTTGGGCCGTGGATTGCGGGAAATTCCGCCATATTGAACGCTGCCGGCGTTTCCGGCCACGGCAATGGCAACAAGGTACTGGGCAACAATATCCACGATATTGCCGGCACATCAGACCTGCAAAATCACGGCATCTATGCCGACACCACCGCCCAGAACTGGGAGGTGGCCTACAACTGGATCCACAATATTACCGGCGGATCGGCCGTGCAGTTCAACGACAATGAAGCCGGTGCCGGTTCCTACGTGCTGCCCCACGGCGGCATCTGGCCCGGCTTCGTCGGCATCCGGATTCATCATAACTGGATGGAAAATGCGGCAAAA
>DATBQE010000015.1:0-6241 GCA_036561005.1 Burkholderiaceae bacterium
GCTGCAATGGATGGAGAAAAGTCCCACTTCGCCCCCGTTTTTCCGGCTGTAGCTACGGCTACAGTCCTCAAAAGCGAGGCCAAATTGGGCCCTTTTCCCACCCATTTCGCTTCGACTCGTTCTGCCGCGCAGACTCCTAGCGATTTGGACGAACGAACCGCGATGATGTAGACCTCTTTTGCGCAGTCCGGCGCCGGCTGTCATGCCGCAGAACCCGAAACATTCGGCGCTTCCCTAGGGTGGCGTTTTCATTGCTGTAACGGCATCATTGAATACCTTGGCCGCATTGATCTTCTTCAAGCCGAGATCGAAGGTGCGTTGCAGGATTTGGCCCTGCGGCGTTCTCTTGAAGAACACGTGAATATCGGTGTTGCTCAATAGCTTTTTATTGAATTCCAGTTTGCCGCCCTGAGCCGCGAAGGCGGGGTCGGATACGCTCAGATACTCAAATACGTGCCGGTCTATGACTGCCGCATCGACGCGCGCCATCAATAGTTTCGTCAGGTTGCTTTCATCGCTCGGTGCGACGTCGCCATGTACATGATCGGCAGCGATTGCAGCGTCCAGGTCTTCGGTATTGACGTAGCCATTGACCACGCCGATCCTCAAGCCGCCCAGATCGCCGATATCGTGCCAATTGATCGGCTTGGCTGTCCGTTCGGCAAAACCCAGCGGACTTGATCCTATTGGAAGCGAGGCATAAGATTTGCGCATGCGTTCGGCATCCGGGTAACCGGGGAAATAACCGTCAAAATTCTTGTCCGTGGTGCCCTGTTTGATGGCCCGCGCCCAAGGGAAAAAATCGACAACGACCGATATGCCCATCGCCGCAAATGCGGCGCGCACAACGGCAGTTGCCGCCCCCTGCTGCACCAGCGCGGCGCCGGAATAGGGCGGCCATTCAGTGCTGGCGAGGCGCACCGTTTGTGCTCCGCAACGGCAGCACAGCAACAGGAAAGTGAGAGCAAGAAACCAGCTTCGCGACATTCAGGCTCCGTGCAGGGGCGCTTCTATTGAGATGAAGCGGTCATGGTAGCACCAGATGCAGGGCTTGAGTCCGATGCTGATCAACCTGCGGATTTTCAGGGATGGGGTGTGGCAGATTTAACGCTGCCGAGGGGGCGGGAGAATGGATGCATCGGGGGAATTCAATGTCATGCTGACCCCATTCGTCCGCCATCCGTCCGGATATTCCCGGATTTTCGAGGAAAAGGGTATCGCCCCGTCGCGCCGGATCTGCTCGCGAATATGCTCATGGCTGAAGGCGTGACAGGCGTGACAGGCGTGACAGGCGTCGGCGATATATTGCCCTCGATGCTTGCCACGGTTCAGCCAACGGCTTTGGTTACGCGATGCGAGCGATCTGCTATAGCAATCTGTTGAAATACGCTTTCGCGGTCCCCAGGACGGGCGTCTTGTCAGGGATGTTCATGTGCCATGGCCAACTGGCAATGGCACGTGAATGTATTCCCGAGCGCGCAGAAGCCTGCGCGGTGACCCTTAGTTTGGGCAGTTTCTGTTAATCCAGTCGCTGAGGGCAGCGATGACATCTGTCTGCGTAGGCGCCTCTGCATTGTATGGCGGCGATGGTTGTGGCATCTGGCCGATGCTTCCGGTATTCGGATCAAACGGGGAGCCGGGGGTGCCCGACAGCGCCTGAATAATATTGGAATTCGCAGCGTCCCCGATTTCAAGAATCTTGTAGGAAGGGCTCACGCCGGGAACGTCTCCGGTAGTGAATTCTTCATAGCTAAGGTTATTCCAGAACACCATATGCGGCGCCAGGCCGGGCGTCACGCCGCTGGCTTGGACAAAGTTGTTCAATAGTGTCTGGAGGTCTGCATAATTGTTGATTTGCGTAGTCATGTTGGTCCTTGTAGTTGGTGGATTATCGTGCCCGACGTGGCGCTTGTTACTGCTTCAATGGAAAACCGGTCGGGTTTTGATTGACAACCGGCCCTGAGGGATAAGGCGTGACCGGCTCAGGAACAAAACTCGCATTGCCGGTCGCCGCAATCACGCTGAAATCGCCGCCCGGGAATTGGCCCTGCGAGCCATGGCAACCCAGACAACCTCCGGCAGTGTGACCGGCATATTTTTTTGTTTGCGCATTCAGGGTGAACACGTGCGCGGTATCGGGGTTGGGGACATTGGTGTTTGGACCGGACAAGCCACCCTGGAAAAATTGTAGCGTGTCGTTGGTCTCGGTAGCAAAGTTCGAAAGGAAGAACTGCTGGGCTGGAACGGTGCTGGTGGGATTGTCAGCGACAATAGCCTGAACGCCGATCAACTGATAGTTGGCCCACACCACGTCATTGCCATAAGCCGCACGCAACGCTGCCTGGATTTGATTATTGAAGGCCACGATGTCTTGCGGCACCGGAAATTGCCTTTGGGCTGCGATGATGCCGGGATCCGGCAAAGCGCGCGGGAGTGAAGGAGACGTGTCGGTTTGCGGGTTGGCATTGGTGAAGCGGAAACCGTTTTTTTCGTTGCTCACGTGCTCGAAGGTGGCAAAGGTGAAAGTCGGAACGTTTGGCGTCTTCTGAATGATGTGCAGCGCGACCAGAACCAGGATGTCATTATTGGCGACCAGGTTCGAGGTTCCCGCCTGCTTGGTGTAATAGAGTCCCGTCGTCCAATGAAAATCCTTGAGATTGTCTGTGTCGGGGTTGAAATGCCGCCAGGTTGCCTTGATCTCGATCGACCCGGCCGGCAGTTCGAAGGCCGTGCCGGTGACTGGCAAATTGTTGATCTTGTTCATTGCCTGAACGCGCGCTTTTCGTCGCGGTGCCGGGTTGTTGAATTGATTCTCTTTCACGTAGTTGTAGATCACCGAATTTCCCTTGGCTTCATACATGATGGCCGAGTTGATCGCAGCTTGTTGAATCAAGGCTTGCTGCGCCTGCGTTGGATTCGGATACTTCGCTCTCAGGCTATCGACCTTCTCGGCCAGGGGCGTGAAATACATGAAGGCAATGTTGATTTCACTCGCTTCGTCCAGATTCGCGAATAAATTGAGTTTGGTGCCGGGTGTCGCACCCGTGATGGTCGTGGCGCCATACTGATAGTTCGGCATCGCGTTGGCGTCAGGCAGGGTATACAGCATGTTGGGGTTGGTATAGTTGGGATACAACTCGTCGCGATGGTAGTAGGTTTCCCACACGACTGTGCCGTCTGCCCCGGTCGACCCTGGTGCCGCGCCTGGATCAGCCTTGCCTCTTACATAGGGCGACGTTCCCGCTATCTGGCTGGCATTTGGCGCTGCCGGCCATGTCAGCGCAATAAATTCCTTCCACGCGAAATCCGCCGCAGACAGCGGATTGGCCGGATTGGGAATTTCGGTCGGCACCTTGTAACTGAAGGGGGCCGCTGCTTTGCCATTTATTTTCTCGTCCGCAGCCATCGCCGCGGAGGCGCAAAGCAAGCCGATACAGCAGCCTGCCTTCGCCGTCTTCAGCGCAGTTTTTCCGCTGCGCGCTATTATGCTATTTTTCATGTTGTTCCCTGCCTTTCTATTGACGTCTGTCTTCGCCACCCACTATGTTTCATGCGTCGGATAAGCGAGCCCTTTTGCGACCGAGATGCTTCGTTGCCGGCGGCACCGACGGTGTCGCACCATGTCTTTATCTGTTCACGCACATTCACTGGTGAATCCAACAGGTGTCTGGAAAAGCAAATCGCGATTCCTGCTGGGCGCTTGCCAATGTTGCGGCAAACCTTCACACCGGCAGGACTTTCGGTTCAGTTCAATTTATTTTCGTGGAAAACAACCCGCTTGAAGCATGATTCCTCAAGTGCTCGCTATATACATGCTGTCAACATTAACAGGGTGTGAAACCTATCAAATTGCGGAAGAGTAACGACGGAACATTGGAGCCGACCGGAAATTGAATCAGGGCGCCGAAACTCGATGATTCGGCCGAGAGCTCAACATAAGCGGTCGCAGTCAAGCTGCCTGGAACGCACGGCAAACCTGCTCTGCCTTGCGCGGCCCGCCCGCTCTCTCCCGCAAGGCGGCAGAGAGGAGCCGAGCTTTTTGCACGCACTTGAGGGAACGATCAGCGCGGCCCCGTGCGGGAACGACGGTGCGCCAAACAGCATGCGCGGGTAGTTTCGCAGTTTGGAACAATGCGGATTGACGTAATAATACGGAATTCAATGTGATGCTGAACTCTTTACCTCAATTAATACATCCGACCATGCTCCAATACTGACCCAGAAAAATCAGGCAACTTATCATCGCAGTCATGGCAATGCTTTTGCATTCAGAGCGAATGCCGATGAGCCACTTGCCGGCGCAAGCGGCGATGCAAAGACTACCATCGCAAAGCTGTTGAACACATTTCTGTCGCCGGGCGAGTACAGGAAAGTCCAATCGCATGAACGATCCTGGACCGATGATTTGATCTATACCCATTTCACGGGGCAGGTAGGGATTGCGCGCCGTATTCAACGTGGCGATGAGCGACAATTCGCTCGCCGAGCATATCCGGAGGACGTCTGCTTCACCAATCACATGCCGAGCTTGAAACAAGTGGCCCCGCTGCAAAGCGAGGCCACCACCCCATCACAACGACTGCAAGAACGCCAACAAAGCCTGTCGATCGTTCGAAGACAGCGCCGCAAACCGCTGCCGCGAGCGATCAGCTTCACCCCCATGCCACATCACCGCCTCGGTCAGCGTGCGCGCGCGCCCGTCGTGCAGATAGCCGGCCGTGCCCGCACTACCCATTACTCGGTCGGTATAGCCGATACCCCACAGCGGCGAGGTGCGCCACAGGTTGCCGGTTGCCAGGCCCTCGGCGTAGTTGTCGGCCAGGCCTGTTCCCATGTCATGCAGCAGCAGGTCGGTATAGGGTTTGATGGTCTGGTTTTGTAGTTCCTGGAACTCGTGGCCGGCGCCGGTTTTCATCAGTACCGTGTGGCAGCTTGAGCATTTCAGCGTCTGGAATACTGTGGCGCCTGCAACCACCTTGACCGGGTCTACGTCGAGGTAGGGTAGGGGCGATACGCCCTTCGGAAAGCCGCTCTTGAGGCTGCGCTGTGCCGGTACGGCTACCAGAGCGAGATAACGCGCAATCGATTGCAGCTCTGCGTCGGTCAGGCCCGTGTCTGGCTTGGCGGTTTTGCAGGTGGCGGGGCCGGCGATGCAGGTGCGGCTTGGGAAGAGCGAGGTGGTCACGGCCATGTCTTCCAGCAAGGCCGAGGCAGCTTGGTGACGCAGGCTGAATTTGCTTGCCTTCCAGCCGAAACGCCCGAGGCGTACGGCGCCTGTGCCGGGGTCGTAGACATAATTCGCCTGGCCCTTCACGCCGTCCGCGTCCGGTGTGCTGCGAACGCCGGCCAGGATGGTGGTTTCGGGGATGGCTTCAAGCAGGCCCATGCCGATGATCGGTTGGGCAGCGCGCAGCGAGGTGATTTGTGGCACCGGGCCGTCGAAAGACAGCTTGGGTTTGCGCAATTCCACGGCGGTGCCGTCGGACAGGTTTACGGTCTGGGTGTCAAAGCCTGCCAGGCGCACACTATGGCCAAGATCCATCAATCCACCCTTGGGCGCATTGCCGTTCATTTGCACCGTCACGCCATAGTGCGAATCGGGTAGTTGCTTGCCATTGGCGTCGAGCATCGCGGTATGCACGGCCATTTGATCAAGCCGCTGGTTGGCAGTCGCCGGCGCCGGGCTGCCGCCGTTGTTGACGTGGCAAGCGAAGCACGACGATTGGTTGAAGCTGGGGCCTTGCAGGCCTGCCACTGCCAGATCCGGGTCGTTGCCCGGCTCACTGTGCGCGCCGGTGGTCAGGTTGGTATGCAGCAAGCGGCGCCCTTCGACAAAGCGCTGCATGTCTTGCATGCCGATGTTGCTGAGCTGCTGCTGGAAGATGTATTCGCTGCCGTCAGTGTAGTCGTATGGCGTCGAGCCGGTTCCGCCTTGCAGGGTGTCGTCGGGCAGGGGGGCGTTGTTCAGTCGTGGCTGCACGCCGTACCAGGGCCGGAGGCCGACGCCGACGACGTAGGTCAATTCGGTGGTGTAGTAGTGGAAGGCGCCGTTGTCGCCCACGGCCAGCATGGCTTCCGGCGTGGAAAAGAAGGCCTGCGTGACTTCAACCGCGTCGCCCACCTTCAGCGGACGCTTGGAGATATTCGTGCCGGGGACCAGTGTGCCTGTCACGCCGTTGGTGACGGCGAAATCGTAGAATCTGGTAGCGCCCGCAACAGTTTTGCTTGGCACGAGCACACC
>DATBQE010000016.1:0-3858 GCA_036561005.1 Burkholderiaceae bacterium
AGTGTTCGTCTATGAATCGGTGAGGCTCACGCTGTTCAATTCGATCTTTGCAGTGGTACTTTTTGGCATTCTGTCGTATCAGGCAATGCTCCGCGAAAAGGAACATGCCGTCGCTGCGAGTAGATTGTTACGCGAGACCCAACTGCACGGCTTGACCCAGCAGATTCAACCACATTTTCTGTTCAACGCTCTCAACACTGTTTCGCAATTGATGTATGTCGACGTCAGCAAAGCAGATGCGGTGCTGGCCCAATTGGCCGACCTATTGCGTGCGACACTCGACATAAGCGAACGCACCGAAGCTGCACTGGCGACAGAACTACATCTGGCTCGAGGCTACGCACGTTTGATGTGTGAGCGCTTTGCCGAACGAGTGGAAATGACCTGGGATATCGATCCCCTCTGTGAAAATTGCAACGTCCCAGTGATGAGTCTGCAGCCACTATTGGAAAATATTTTCAAACACACTGTGGAGCAACGCCGCCAGAAAACCCACATTTTGATCGTCGCGCGCCGCGAACTCAATGAATTGGTTGTGCGCCTGGAGGATGATCTTGGTGTGATTGCGCCAAGCGACGGCAACGGGATCGGTCTCGGGAACCTGCGTGCCCGCTTGCACGCGCTGCATGGCAACAAGGCCAGCCTAACCCTAACCCAGTTGACCCCGGCCGGGGTCCGTGCGGAAATGAGACTGCCATGCGCGTGCTGATCGTGGACGATGAATTGCCGGCGCGCGACAAATTGCGTCGCTTGCTGCGGGAGGAAACGGACATCGAAGCAATCTTCGAAGCCGCCGACGGTTTTCAGGCTTTGGACCGCGTTGCGGCTGATAGCCCTGATGTGTTGTTCTTGGATGTGCAAATGCCGGAGATTAGCGGGCTGGAAGTTGCCGCTTCGCTGCCCTTTCCAGCACCGATTATCGTGTTCGTCACGGCATTTGACCAATATGCAATTCGCGCGTTCGACGCCGATGCGACCGACTATCTGCTCAAACCGTACGATCATGCGCGATTCAAACGTGCCGTGCAACGCGTGCGCGAGCGCTTGGAGCGTCGTGTTGACGCCCCCGACCATACGGGCGAACCAGAACCCAAAGCTGTTTCGTCGCCATCATTCCAGCCATTGCAGCATTTGTTGGTCAGTGAGCGAAGCGTCACACGCGTGGTCAAGGTCGATCAAATTGAATGGATTGAGACCGCCGACAACTACGTCATTTTGCACACTGCGCAAGCGCACCCGCTCTTGCGTCAAACCTTGACCTCCTTGTTGGCAAAACTTGGGCCCAATTTCGTTCGCTGCCATAGGCGCTTTGCCGTGCGCAGTGATCGTATTGAGCGCATCGTTGCACTTGACAAGGGCGATGGCGAATTGATTTTGCGCGGTGGAACACGGCTCCCTTATAGCCGCCAGTATCGGGCTGCGGTTCTGGCCGCGATGAAATAGACGTCCGATTCACCCCACCCCAGTCTCCGTTCGCCACAATCAACTGGTGCATCCGCACCTGGTTCGTTACGCTATGGCGAATCAATCGCCCCGATCGCGCGTCTTGCATTCAGTTTGAACAGAATCAAAAGACTTGCTTTCAGGCGTTTCCCGTGACCATTGGAAGCCAAATATGATACGAAGAAAGCTGTTGCGCACGTTCGCTATTTTGCCGTTTCTGACGACCGGTTTGTCTGCGGTGTTTGCTTCGGTACAGGCTGCGCAGACAATAAGGCTGAAAACGCGTGTGCGGCCCGGCGACGCCGCGTGGCCGGACACGACTAGCTGGGCCAAATTGAAGGAGGAGGTGGAGGGCAATCTGTGCGAAGTGCAGCCCCTGTTCGGATCGTGTTCGGCCGATCCGCATGGTGCAGCCTGCATCGACGCGTTGAACAATATCGGCAATCCTTACTGGATCGGCGATCAACCCGGCGGCACGCAGAATTCCGGATGGCTCGATGCCTGGACACCGGCGCCGAGTGTTTACGCAGTCAAGGCTCGCCATGCCGGCGACGTCGCCGCCGGCATCCGCTTCGCCAGCCAGAATAATCTACGCGTCGCAGTCAAGGGTGGCGGTCACAGCTACCTGGGCACGTCAAATGCACCGGATTCTCTGCTCATTTGGACGCGCGCAATGAACCAGGTTGCATTGCACGATGCCTTCGTCGGGCAAGGATGCGCGGGACGCATCTCGCCGGTTCCCGCCGTCAGCGCTGGAGCCGGTGCGATGTGGATGGATCTGTACCACGCAGTGACCACCGTGGGTGGTCGTTACGTTCAGGGCGGCAGTTGCACCACGGTGGGCGTCGCCGGGCTTGTTCAAAGCGGAGGATTCAATTCCTTTTCCAAAGGTTTCGGCACTGCAGCCGCGGGGCTGATCGAAGCCGAGATCGTCACGGCTGATGGCCAGGTGCGCGTGGTCAACGAATGCAAGGAACCCGACCTTTTCTGGGCGATCAAAGGTGGCGGCGGCGGTTCCTTTGGCGTCGTCACCCGGGTCACGCTGCGCACCCACGATTTGCCGCAATTCTTCGGTGGCGCCTGGGGAAAAATAAAGGCGCAATCGGACGCAGCCTACGCGCGCCTGATCGCCCGCTTCATTGACTTTTACCAGACAGAGCTGTTCAACCCGCATTGGGGCGAACACGTCCATATCAGGCCTGACAACGTCTTCGAAATCGACATGATAAGCCAGGGCCTCGACCCTGCCCAAGTGCGCGCAGTATGGCAGCCATTTTTCGATTGGGTGACGGCATCACCGGAGGATTTTGTCGCGACATCGGCGCTAGTAGCGGACGCATGGGATTCGCGCGGCTGGTGGGACCTGGAAAAGAGTCCCTCGTTGAAACGCGATACACGCGAAGGTGCTCCCCGGCACCACGGCTGGGGCCAAGGCAACCAAGACGAGGTTGGCGTTTTCCTGCACGGCTACGACTCGCTGTGGTTGCCGGCTTCGCTGCTGCAGGCTGATCGCCAAAAGCTTCTCGCTAACGCGCTCTACGCGGCAAGCCGCCATCAGATGGTGCGCCTGCATATCGGCAAGGGCCTGGCCGGTGCGTCGCCCGAGGCACGCGCGGCGGCTCGGCGGACCGCCACCAATCCCGCCGTGGTTGATGCGTTCACACTGGCGATCATTGCCGACGGCGAACAGCCTCCCGCTTATCCGGGCATGGCGCGGCTGGCCATGGACACTGCCAAGGCGCGCGACAATGCCCGGGCGATCGATAGGGCCACGGCAGAACTGCGCAAGATCGCTCCGCACTCCGGTTCCTACGTCTCCGAAAGCAACTATTTCAACCGCTCTTGGCGGGAAGAATATTGGGGCGAGAATTATGCACGTTTGCGCTCGATCAAGAAGAAGTACGATCCGGACGGACTTTTTATCGTTCATCACGGTGTCGGCAGTGAAGATTGGAGCACGGACGGTTTTTCACGCCTGGTCTGAACACATTGGCCCCGCGCTGGCAAGCGGGAGAATTGTGCCTGCGCCTGCGCCGATTGTGGCGGGGCATTCTCTGGAAGCGATACCGGATGCACTCGTATTGCTTCGTCGTGGTGTGTCGGCAGGGAAGGTTGTGGTTTCGCTTTGAAGGCTGGGTGGCGGATGCCTTCGGCGCGCATGAGGACATGCCAATCTTGCAGAGATTTATCCGCTCCCGCGTTTGAAATATATTGAAAACTTCGATTGATCCGCGATGCAAAATTCAAAGTTTTTCAACTGCTGTACCCATCGCCGCGCGCAATGACGGGCTGAAAACTGCCACCGATGGCTTGCAAAATTGCCGATGTGAGCGTTTGGTAGGCGACGATGAAGCATTTTTTTGCGCGTTCGACGGTGCAATTTCGGCATGCGATGCTGAAAATTTAGGCAATAAA
>DATBQE010000017.1:0-8848 GCA_036561005.1 Burkholderiaceae bacterium
GGGGACACAATGTGGCGGCCAACCGCGAATTAATTCGCTCGCAGGCCAGTTGCACAAACTGGATTTTTCGGCAGCATGTGGAAAACACAATGAACATATGCATCCTTTCAATTTTTGAACCGGTCCGATGCAGTGCGATAGTTATGCGTCAATTACTCGTCGGCTACTCGTCGGTTATTCGTCGGTTCTGCGTTGGTTATGCGTCGGTTATTCATTGGTTATTCATTGGATATTCATTGGTTAACGGCCCGCCTGCAGCAAGCCAGCCGTGAAATCGAGCATGTGGGAGAAATCGCCGACCACGTAATGAGAAAAAGTCGACCAATAAACCAGCAGAATGAACAGGCCGACCAGACTCTTGACAGGCGACGAAACCAGCGATGTCTGCAACTGAGGCAAGAACACACCCACCAGGGCAAAAGCGAAATCGATCAGCAGCAGCGGAATCACGATCGGCGCGCCGTAGACGACGATATACCAGAAGAAGTCGCCGTAACGCTTAAGGAAGACCTCAAGGTGCGCAAATTCAAACGGAGGCATGAGGTCGAATGCCGGCCACGCAGCAAAGCTCTCGATCAGTATCCTGGTGAGTGCCACGTACAACCCGGCGTGAATCATCATCAGGATCAGGGCCTGCAGCATGATGCCGCCAAGCGCGCTGGCATCCTTGTCGGTCGAGGACAACGACTGGATCTGAATCGGTATTCTTTGCCGGTCAGCGATCGAGCCAATCGAGCCCGCAACCCACACCGGGATCGATACGATGGTACCGATGAGGAGGCCGATGGCGGCTTCTTTGCCGGCCAGGATCGCAGATAGAAGGTATCCCGGCGGCGTTTCCTGCACGTAGCGAAACGTGGGAAGCGCTGCCGGCAACGCAATGGCAATCGCAATAGCAGAACGCATCGCCCCGAGGGAGCGCACACTGATGCCCGGGAGTATGGTCAGGCAGACCAGAGTGCGCGGCGTAATCAGCGCCAACGTGATGAACAGCGACTGCAGATCGACAAGAAGCGAACCTTGCATGCGGCGCTACCTCCCGACGTTGGGCAACAATGCGAACGCCAGGTTGATCAACTGGATCAGCTCGTTGCAAGTCCAACGCGCGCACACCAGCAATGTCACGACAATGGCCGCCAGCTTGATGACGTAGGGCACTGACTGGTCCTGGATCTGCGTCAGGGTCTGCAGCAGCGAGACGATCACGCCACACAGCGCCGCCACCAAAAGCGGCGGTGCGGAGATCATCACAGAAATCCACATCCCCTGCTGGAAATAATTCAAGGTTTGATCCATATCTGCTCCTATGCGTATGACATTGCGAGTCCGTTGAGCAGTTTCCCCCACCCGTCGATCATGACAAACAGCAGCATCTTCAGTGGTATTGTCAAGGTCATCGGGCTGAGCTGCTGCATGCCGAGCGCCATCAGGATGTTCGCAATAAACAGATCGATAATGACAAACGGTATGTAGATCAGAAACCCGATCTCGAACCCCGCCTGCATCTCCGATACAACGAAGGCAGGAATCAAGACGAGGGCGTCGGTTGACTTGGCATCCTTCGCCTCATCCTTGGGCCATAACTTCTTGGCCGAAGCAAGGAACGCTTCGCGCTGGTCCGGGTGCGCATATTTGAGCATGAATGTACGTAACGGTTCGAACGCTTCCTGTGCCTTGGCGATGCTCGATGAGGTTCGCGAATCCGTCATGCTGGTGTCCATGCTTTCCAGCTTGGCGCCAACCGCCTTGGCCGTAGGCGCCATGACGAACAGGCTCATCGCCAATGCAATGCCGTACAACGCCAAGGTAGGCGGCACTTGCTGAACACCGATGGCATTGCGTAGCACCAGCAGCACGATCGATATCTTGAGGAATGAGGTCGTGACGACCACCGCGAGCGGGATCAGCGACAGCAGCCCAAGCAGCAGTGAAAACGAAACGACGTCATGCTGTCCCATCGCGCCGCTCCAGCCAGTGGGTGACGCGTATACCCAATTGTCCATCGACTTCGACGATCTCGCCGCGTCCCAAAAGGCGGCCTCCGGCGCGGATCGCCACATGCGCCGGGGAGCCGCCGGTAATTGACAGGACAGTGCCGGCGCACAGCGTGCGAAGCTCGCCGAAAGTCATATGCAACTTACCCAGCTCGAAATCGAGCGTGACGGAATACTCGTCCAGACTGGTGGCCTCGTCGTCCGGTGCCGGAATTGCTTGCATGTCCATGTTGTCATTCTCCTCATGTCGGTAATTGGCGCTCGCGCTTGCGTCTTCGCCGGGTTCGATACTATTGATTTGCAACCCGCCTGCCGGCAGGAAGAGTGCTTGTGCGGCCTTGCCGCCAAACGCGATGCGGCCGCTTCCTTCGCAGTTGAAATTCGGTTCGGCGGGAACGAATACGTCTCCAGTCTTGACTTCGCGCAGATTGGCTACGGGCAGCGCGTGACGCGCGACGCGTAGCGGAAAGACACAAGCCAGCATAGAGAGATCGGAGAAAGGCGTTGTGAGCCGGACCCAGTCTCCGTTCTCCAGAAGATCCAGCCAGGTCGCCGCGTCGGCCCGCGCAATGGTCGATATCCGGTAGCTGTCGCTATACAACGTGATGCGTAGCGCGACCAAATCTTCGCGCTGCGCGCCCGCCGCAACGCGGCGCACGCCGTCCACACCATCGAACGGCGTGTCCTTCAAGCGCCCCAGAACCGCCGACTCGATACAGTTCCAGGCCATGCAGGCGTCCTCGGCCACTGCGTCGATGTCGACACCTGTCAGCGCACGCATCAGCCGCGCGCCGTCCGCACATTCTATGGTGCCGTGCGGTCCATGCAGTTCGAGCAGGCCTGCGGCACCATCGGGAAAGTGCTCCACCAGTTGCAACATGACCGTCACTTCATCCCGGTTGCCGCAACGCGATTGGCAACCCGCAGCAATTCTGCGCGAGAGCGCCGCCCTCTGCTCGCTCAGCTTGGGCGCACGGTATGGCTTCGGCGGCGCGGAAGCGCCGGCAAGCAAAATTTGAGTACCAAGATTAGTCAAGATCATCACCCAAGAAAGAATTGCCTTGTGCTAACCGCCTATCGGCGCGCAACCCCCGCACCCCCAGGATGGAATCTCTGAGACACGGTAAAAAAGACGCTGGCTGGGCGTCGAGACGACGACGCTACGCAAATTCGGCAAGAAGACAGTTGGCAGCCCCCGGCAAGAATGCCGGATTCATTTTGTTACCGCTTCTAAAGCACGGCCAGGCCGACCTCGGTCTTCATACGTTGCGCAAGCTGTGATTGAAGTTCCACGGATTGCCGCTTCAATTTCCTGGTCAGCGTTTCGCTCGAGGCCGAGAGCAAGAACATAACGGACTGCTGACGGTGGTCCACCGATACGCCCAGCGTGTCGCCATTCGGGAGCATGACCTCGAATACACCGGGGTTCGCCCCCAACTGCGCCAGATCGTCCATCAACATCGACTGGCCGGCAAGTTCGACAGGCTCCAAGGCCGGCTCTGTCGTTGCAGTGCGCGCATCGCGGTTCCCTGTCGAGCTTCGGTCCGATACCGGTGCCATCGTGCCATCGTCCGGCGCCTTCAGCGGCTGGCCAGCGTATGCCACCGGCGCGGCGGCATCGTTCATCCCCTCATCGCGCCAACTCCCCGGCCCGGCGGCAGGTTTAACCTTCTCGCGTTCCGTCTTTTGCAGCGAAAATGGCGGCACGGGCGCGCTCTGGACCGGCTTTCCTTTGGTCGGCGGCACGCCATCGCGCTGGCCGATCTGTTGCACCTGTTTCATGTCGTTTGCTCCCTCTCCGCATCCACCCGCGCAAGTTCGCCGCGCAGAATTCCCAGTTTTTCGAATTGACGCGTGGCTTCGTTCGCCGACTTTTTGGCTGTGAAAAACTCTGCGCGTATCTTCTTGCATGGTCCGATTGCCTCGCCACACTCCAGGTGCAGTTGCGCGGCAGTTTCTTTCATCCTCTCGTAGATTGCCTTGGCTTTGCGAAAATCGCCGCTGGTCATGTTCATGCGCAGAAAATCTGAGCGAGCGCATCGCCAGAATTCAGCCGCATCGCGCTTGGCGTCGCGCCAACGCTCTTTAGCAGCGTGCAGCGTCGCGCGCGCATTGCGCCATTGCCCGCGTGCCAGGACGCTTTCACGCTCGAATCGCTCTATTCTTTGCTTGCGAATCTGCAACAGGTGACCCAGGCCATCGTCCTTTCTCGGCGCTTCTACCACATCCACGACTTCGCGCTTCGGGCGGCGGACCGAAAAGACGCCATGGCGCGCGTCGATACTCATGCCGCCAGCTTTCCGATGGCCGCCAACGTATCGTCGAAGTCGCTTGGCGTCCGGGTATCCTGTTGCAGGAATTCCAATTGACGCGGCCGCAAGCGTACGGCAGTGTCGGTCAGCAAATCGGCGCCCTGCTTGTATTCGCCGATACGGATCAGAAGTTCCACTTCCTGATAGCGCGCCAGCAAGCTGCGGAATCTGACGGCATGTTTGCGCTGTGCGGCGCCTGTCACGTTCGACATCACCCGGCTGATGCTGGCGAGCACGTCAATGGCTGGATAATGTCCCTGCTCTGCCAGTTTCCGCGTCAAATAAATGTGGCCGTCGAGCAGTGACTGCGCTTCCACACCGATCGGGTCGGAAGGGTTTTCCCCGTCCAGCAACACCGTATACAGCGCCGTGATCGACCCATCCCCGGTACTGCCGGCGCGCTCAATCAGGCGCGGCAGCATGGTATATACCGACGGCGTGTAACCGCCGCGCGCCGGTGGCTCGCCCGCCGCCAGGCCGATTTCACGCTGCGCACGCGCAAAGCGGGTCAGGGAATCGACCAGCAGCAGGACGTTTTTCCCGCGTGCCCGGAACGCCTCGGCGATCGCTGTAGCGGTGAATGCCGCGCGCGCGCGCTCCATGGACGTTCGGTCCGAGGTTGCGCATACAACAATGGTCTTGCGCACCAGCGTCGCGTCCAATTCGTGCTGCAGGAATTCGTTCAATTCCCTGCCGCGTTCGCCGATGAGGCCGAATATGATCACATCGGCCGCGCAGCCACGCGCGATAGCCGCCATCAGCGTCGTCTTGCCGGACCCGGGGCCGGCAAAAACACCGATGCGCTGACCCCGACCCAGCGTCAATAGCCCGTCGATCGCACGTATGCCGGTCGGCAGCGGCGTCTCAATACGTGGGCGGTCGGTCGCCTGCGGCGCGTCGCGGATGACGGGAACGATCACGCGCCACTGCGCATCCGGAGCAGGCGCATCCGGCACGCGATATTGCAGGTTGCCGAAGCCGTCGAGCACGCCGCCAAACAGATGTTCTCCGACTTCGACGCTGTGAGAACGTTTGAGCGGCTCAATCATGGTGCGATTGGAAACACCTTCCAGCGGACTCAAGGCCGACAGAATGGCGCTCTTGTCCGTGAAGCCGACCACTTCGGCCAACATCTTTCGTTCAGGGTCGGAGGGATGGAAAAGATGGCACATCTCGCCGATCTCGGTGGGCGGCATGTGTGCCTCGATCAGTGTGCCGAGCACCTGCGATACCCGCCCACGGCAGGAAAGTGAAGGCGCCGCAGGTAGCAAGTGGCCCCAACCCGGCAGCTTCGCTTTCACGCGAGTCAAGGCGCCATCAAGCTCAAGCTGTGCGGTCGCGTCAATGCTTTCCATGGCGCGCTACCAGTTCATCTCGATCTTGCGCTTTCCGGCGAAGATCAAGTGGTTGTCCTCAATCGCGATGACTCGAACGCCGCGAAACTCCTCACCGACGAACAGGCGCTGCCCCTCCTTCGTGACGATATTCGGATTGGCGCCCGAGACAACCTGACGAATTTCGAACGGAAGCATCGCCTCGGCTCCGACCAGGTTGGCGCGGATCGGGAAATCAATGTGATTCTCCGCGATGAAAGTGTCCAGGATGCGATTGAATCGGCTGCTCTCCTCAGCGCCGAGGTTGGCCTGCATGCTCCATGCGCGGTCCTGCAATTCCATGTCGAAGTGCCCGAGCAAGTCGGCCTCTGCCAGACGTCGGCGAAACGCCGCTTGCAATTGCTTCGGTTCCAAATTCCTTGTACTCGGCGCAGACTGCGCAGCGCCTGGCATCGAACCAAATTGCTGCACTTTCGAAAGTGATGCTTCTCGCGATTGTGAGGCAGTTTCCAGCTTGGCCGTGATCGCGTAGGCCGCTACGGCAAAAAACGCCGTGGCTACGGCCACGCCGCCCAACATGACGCGTCGGCCGAGCCCGTGCTCGCCTTTCGATGCGGCTTGGTCGCTCGACTGCTCCGACGCCACAACGTCATCTTTCAGATCGAAATCGTCTGGCTCGGGAAGCGGTGGAGGTTTGTCCCATGGCGCGCCTTCTTCCGCAATGGAGATCCAGATGTCGCCGATCCGTGCGAAGCTGCCTGCGTCCAGATCGATCGCGGTCTGCGCGTTGTTCGACTCGGAGGAATAGATCTGCCCTTTCTCAACAGTTAACATCCAAGCGCTGCCTGCGGCGGAAAGCACCGCGTGCCGTTCGGCAATGCCACTGTCGGTCAGGACCACGTCGGCATCGTCACTTGCCCCGATCAGATACGGAGCATCGTCCAGCGGAAGCACAGCCCCACGATGCAAACCGCTCAATATGCGCAATTCAACCATGATCGCCTCGGCCGTAAAAAGTATCCATTGGTGGCGCGCCAGCGCATTCGGTTCCGTAACGGGCAGTCGAATGCGTCGCTCGGGGCATGCTCACATACTTCTGTATAGCTCCACGGAAATGGCGACGCGACTAGTATGGGCTCAAGCGACGGAAATTCCGCTGCCGCCGGTTCGCACAGCGCTGAGATATTTTGAGATTTGTTCGCGCGCTTTGAGACTAGTATGCCCCATAGCAGTTGGTGAAACGTCAGGGGTGCCAAATTTGCGCATGCGCAGACAGGGCACCGGTAATCGAAGAGTTTTCGTTTGATGCATCGTAGGCGCCATCGACAAGGTCGGCGTCGAAAAGGAGAATTTCCATGTCCTCGAACTTCGAAACACTATTTCCCGGAGCCGCATCGGTGCCACGCTCGGTAGGGACACTTTTGGCGGCCTGCGCTTGGGCACTGAGCGTGCATGCGCAGGCGCTGCCTACGGACAAGGGGCAGAATGCGAAAGGCGCCCAGAAGGTAGCACAGCAGAATGCATCACGCGCCTATGATCCGTTTGCAGCGGCCGATGAAGAGGATTGCCTCGACGAGACCCACGCACCCGGCGCGAATGCGCCGCTCGGCCTGAACCTGTCTTCAAGCCTGTCCAGTGCGCCGGTTAAGAACAATCAGCGTACTGGCGATGATCGTGGCGACGGGGCAAGCTCGCGTCTGCTGCTTGCCGCGCTGCCGAAAGATATCAAGACCAGCATGCAGAGAAGCACTGTGGCGCAAGAGACGCCGCGTCTCGTCACGACGAACGAGGCGGCAGCGCCTCGCTCATGGGAGATTGCCATTACCGACAAGACACTCAATGCCGCGCTGGCGCGTTGGACGTCCATCGCCGGCTGGCAACTATCCTGGGAGCTGCCGGTCGACTACGCGGTGGAAGTCAGAACCTCGATTCCAGGTTCCTTCGAACAAGCCGTGGAGACGGTCGCCAAGAGCATGGACGGCGCGGAAATTCCGATGCAGGCGATATTCTATAGCGGGAACAAGGTTCTGCGTATCGTACAAAGGGGAGCGAAATAATGCGCATCAAGCTGATCATCGCTGCCGCGACATTTACCTGCCTGCAAGGTTGCGGCGGCCTGACGCAGAAGATCGACAAGGGCGTCGACGATACCGACGCCAAGGCATCAAAGCTCGTCAAGCGAATCGGCCATGCAGCGCCGGACGGCATGGTTGGCCCTGCCATACCGGCTGCAGAGCACGAAAACGGAATATGGATCGGCAAGAACATTGTCAAGCTGGGGCAACCGTCGCTACCGGCAGTGTTCTATGAGGAAGCGACATTTGATCGGACCGTCACATCGCTTTCAGAACTGGCTGAGCGCCTGACGCTACGCTCCGGCATTCCGACCAAGGTTAGCCTGGATGCACAGTCGGTAGCCAACAGCGTGACGCAGGCGACACAAGGCGGCACGCCAGGTGCCACTCCAGGCGGCATGCAGACGCCGCCCGGCTTGGGGCCAACCCAAAATGGCACGCAACAGGTCGCAAAGGCGAAGACGCCGGTGCGCATCAGTTATGCAAACGGCACATTCAAGGGTTTGCTCGACACCGTGGCGGCGCGCTTCGGCGTGTATTGGAAATTTGCCAACGGTACGATTCAATTCTTTTACACGGATTCCCGTACGTTCCAGATCGTTGCGCTCCCAGGAGACTCGACTTTTTCTGCCAGCGTGACAAGTCAGTCATCGTCCACCGGCGGCGTGGAGTCGAGCGGCGGCTCAAGTTCCGGCGGGTCAAGCGGCAGCGGCGGCGTATCATCGCACAACGGCCAGAACACTGGTATCACGAGCCAGCTCTCGGTCTATTCAAGCATTGAAAAAACAGTCGCGTCGATGCTATCTTCCCATGGCAAGGTCGTCAGTTCGCCGGCAACCGGCACGATGACCGTAGTCGACACGCCGGATACGCTCGATCACGTAGCGGAATTCATCGAAACCGAAAACAAATCGCTGTCGCGCCAGATCACAATCAATGTCACCGTATTGAGCGTCACCCTGAACCAACAGGATAACTACGGCATTCAATGGAACCTGGTTTATAAGAATTTGCTGGACAACTACAACATTGAGAATACGATCACGCCACCGAAAGGCAGCACGAGCTTTACGGCCGGCATACTCAAAGGTACAAGCGGCAACTTCGCCGGGTCAAACGTCGTCATCAACGCG
>DATBQE010000018.1:0-11555 GCA_036561005.1 Burkholderiaceae bacterium
CCGCTCGCATAGGAAGGCAAGCTGTAACGCTGTTGCGTGTCGCCATAGGCGCCCTCGATGAAGGTGTGCCAATCGCTAGGCATCTCGATCGGTTTGACTGCCTGATCGGCCGTATTGAGGGCATCGAGGTCTGAATCGTCAGGCGGTGCGGCTACTGCCGAAACGGCGCACAACAGAAAAAAAACAGTGCAAGCCAAATTCAAGCGACGCATTGTGAACTTTGTGGATGCGATATTGTGATACGGATTTGCCACCTTGCTCGCCCTCTCTCTCGCCGCATTACGCGGCTTTCTCTCTCCCGCATGCAGGAGAGAGGATGCGTTGATTCTGCAGACGCGAATAAATAATTCCCGCTGCACATTGCTATTCAGTTCTATTCAGGTTTGAAACGCGCCAGATAATCGCGCTGCATCCAGGTATCGGGAATATCGCGCCAGGCGTAATCCGAAAAGTGCATGACAGTAACCCATTTTGGATCGAGCCCGTCAATGATCACTGTTTCCGTCGGACGGGTTTGGCCGAGCTGGACTTCGTAGTGTCGGTAATAGGCGCTCTTCAGCAGGCGATTGCTTTCGGTGTAAAAGCGCGACTTGACCGGATGATTGTTGCTGGTGTCGATCCACATTTCGATATGATGGTAGGTCACGTCGGGCGTGGTCGATACCAGCCCCAGCTTGTAACAATGGCGGGTCTGGCGATCGCCATCGACGGCGTCTTCTTCGTCGATCAAATCCGCCTTGTAATCCTTGGACAGATTGACGGTGACGACATCGCCGTTAGCCGCCTGCCCGAGCAGCCGTTGCTGCGGCGAGATGCGCACACTGGCCTTGCTCGACGGATCGTAAAACCACAGATCGTTACCGGTCTTCAGCATCAACTTGTTGGCGTCGCGCGCCGGCGCGACGAAGCGAATCAGGTTCTGGTACTGCCCGCTATTCTTTTCCGCCTTGGCATAAATCGCCAGCGTATTACCGTCAGTCTGCTTGCCGTCGCGGTATTCGGTCAGCGTGTTGGTCAGGCTGAACGGTTTGTCCGGATTGCGTACCGCGTCGCTGGCGGCGAGGATTTCCTGGGCAGTGGGCGCCGCGTGGGCGAGACCGCTAGTTAGCACAAGTGCAGCAAACAATAATTTGTAATCCATTTTCAAAATCCTCATAGATTTTTATGCTTTTCGACAGCGATCCAAATGACTCTGTGATGCCCCCAATAGCCGTAGCGAGCGGTTCAAGATCGCGCCGAGGAGCGCAGCTGTACGGACGTACAGCGAGCACCACAGGCGCGATATTGAGCTGCGCAGTAGGCTAGTGAGGGCATTTCCTCAAACATGGCGGAGGGCGTCTACTATATTGAGTTTGGAAGCCCGATGCGCCGGCAAAAACGCCGAGATGATCGCCACCACAATCAAACCAACAACGGTTCCCCAGATCAAAGGCATTTCGCCCCACACGCGCACCGTCAGCGGTACCGGCTCAACGCGTCCAGGCGGCAACCAGGTCATGCCCGAATGATTGACTGCATAAGCCAGGGCAAGTGAAATTGCCACACCAAGCGCCGCGCCAATGACACCGAGCAGCAAGCCCTCGCAGATGAATAGCGCGCGAATTCCACCACGGCGTAACCCGATGGCACGCAGGGTGCCGATCTCCACTGTGCGTTCAACCACCGCCATACTCATGGTGTTACCGACAGTAAATAGCACAATTGCCCCGATCAACACCGCAACAAAACTGAATAATGCGCTGAACATGCCGATACTTTGCCCATAAAACGGATTCAGGGTAGTGAATTCCTGGATTTCGAGCGGACTGTCGCTGAATTCGCTCGCCAGCAATTGTTCAAGCCTGGTGCGCGCAGCAGCTATCTGACTGGTGTGCTGCAATTGCAGGACAATGGCGGTGACTTCCGGCGTCGCGCCGCCGTACACCAGGTGTTGTGCCTGTTCCAGATGCATGCCGATGAAAATGTCGTCGAGTTCCTTGACGCCCTGGTCTTCAGCCTTGACCACATTCAGGCTCGCGACGTTGGGCGCGCCGTGGGCGTTTGCGGCGAGCATTTCGATACGCGTGCCCGAAGCCTTCACGTCCGTGGGTGCTTCCATGGCAGAAAGTGCGGCAATGTCGTCCGGCGCCGCCTTTGCCTTGTCGGCCTTGTCAGCCGCCACCGACGCTGCATTGCAGTTCTTGACCTGCAGCGGACCGCACAATTGCAATACGCGCGCCACACCGTTGCCGATCACGACCGAATCTTCCGATGTACCTGTAAGCGGCGCGTTGCCGCTGATGCGCCTCGGGAATTGATAGTCGTTCCATTTGCGCATCATGTTCTGGTCTTCCACCACCACGCCAGCACCGATCACGGTGCGCGAGACCCCCGCAGCGAAGTTGCCGGCAATGCCACCCAGTTGCAGGTTCGGCGTCACAACGGTCAGCATGGGGGCCAACACGGTATCTTGCTTGATCGTGGCAATCACCTTGGCATAGTTGGGTATGCCATAGGCTGTCGGGTTGCCGCTACCGTAGAGGAAATAGTCCTTGTGTTGGATTTGCAGGTGCCCGCTGCGTTGCACGTAGCCGGTTTGCAAACCATATGTGATGTCGCGGCTGTAACCGCCGAAGATCAGAATGGCACTGGCGCCAACGATCATTGCCAGCAGGGTTGTCAACGAACGGCGACGATTGCGCAGCAGATTGCGCAGTGCGAGAGACAGCGTTTTCATTATGCGCCCTCCTTCACATCGTCGTGACGTTCGATCGAGATGATGCGCCCGTCGCGAATATGAACGGCGTCGTCGGCTTCCGCCAGCACTTGCGGATCGTGGGAAGAAAAAACGAACGACACATGGTGCTCGCGCTGCATCTTGCGCATCAGCGCAATAATCGCGGCGCCGGTCTGGCTGTCGAGATTGGCAGTCGGTTCGTCGGCCAGCACAAGTTGCGGTTCGATCGCCAATGCGCGCGCAATTGCCACACGCTGGCGCTGCCCGCCAGAAAGCTGGGACGGGCGATTCTGAGCCCGATCGGACAAGCCTACGGCGTCGAGCAGAGCCAGCACACGCGCCTTGCGCCTGGCCGCCGGCACCTGCGCCAGCAGCAACGGATATTCGACGTTTTCATACGCCGTGAGCACCGGCAAAAGGTTGAAATTCTGGAAGATGAAGCCCAAGTGCCGTGCACGGAAATCGGACAACGCATCGTCGCCCATTTCCTGGACATGTTGTCCCGCAACGATAATCTCGCCGCTGTCGGGGCGGTCGATGCAGCCGATCAGGTTCAACAGCGTGGTCTTTCCGCTTCCCGAGGCGCCGGCGATCACGGTGAAGCGGCCCGGGCGAATTTCCAATGTGATGTTACTCAAAGCCGGCACATCGACCGCACCAAGGCGGTAGATTTTGCCGATGTCGTTCAGGATGACGGGTTGCTGCGGCTGCTGCGTAGTCTGCACTGGTTGCACGATTAGCTCCCTTGTTGAATATGGGAATATCGTACAACCGACGCAGGTGCAAAGGGAATATTGCGACGAATTGAGCGACTCGACGACGAAACGCAGGAAAATTGGAGCGAAACGACAGCCAATATTACTGAAATATTTGGATTTCCCCGTAAAACCTCCCGGGAAGCGGGCCAACTAGGACAATATTTTTTCGAAACAGACTGCGAGAGTATTACCGATGTACTTGC
This sequence comes from Burkholderiaceae bacterium, assembly GCA_036561005.1. Classification (GTDB taxonomy): domain Bacteria; phylum Pseudomonadota; class Gammaproteobacteria; order Burkholderiales; family Burkholderiaceae_D; genus PKWO01. The sequence continues at coordinate 3,678 of DATBQE010000018.1, forward strand.
CGAAATTCTCGCGCCGCCTATAACCGCGCGCTTCGTAGAATTTGACTGCGCGCATATTGACCGCGCGCGTTTCCAGCCATAGCTCGCAGTAGCCATGCGCCCTCGCCTGCACTTCAAGAAAGGCAAGGATGGCGCTTCCCACACCCGCCTTGCCCGGCCTGGAATACATACGTTTGATTTCGGCAACGCCATCCTGCAGAGGCCGATACGCACCGCACCCGAGCGCCATGCCCATGCGATCGCGCGCGACAGCAAAACAGGCTGCGTCGCCCTGCACGTCTTCCACGTGAAACGACGCCTTGCCGCTGTCCCCGGTGATCAGAGCCAGCGTTGCCGATAGTTCGTTCATCAATGCCGTCGCGTCAGGCGAGTTCGGCTCTTCCCGAAACACCATAGTGCGGCACTGTGGCTCAGACAGGGGTATCAACTGCTTGTACATATAACTGGTCGCATCAAACCCGCCGTCGGACGCCCGCGCATAACCTGGGATGCGACCGGCAAATTGGAAGCCCAACGTGCCATACAAATGTTCACCTGCGTCGCCACTACGCGTATCGAGGACCAGTAACGATATGCCTTGATCCCTCGCGCAAGCCTCGGCTGCCTGCATCAATGCACGCCCGCAACCGCGCCGCCGGGCTTTCGAATGCACCAGCATCTTGCTGACTTCGGCGCGATGTTTGCCATTGTCGAGTGAAGTGAACACCAGTTGGACGGTGCCCATTATCGGGCCTGCGCCTCGGCCATCGCGCAAAATGAAAAGACGGCGCAGGCCGGTATGCCATTGCGCCAGGAGTCCTTGCCAGAATGCGTGCGCCGCGTCGATCGTATAGGGCAGGACAAAGCCGACACTGGCCCCGTGATGCACGCAGTCGTGCAGAATTTCGGCCAACTCATCGAGATGCCGCGCCAGCCCGGCGGCATCGAGTTCCTCAATACTATGGCAATGGCGTTGGCTCGGTGCATTCATGGTTCGCAAACGATCACAAGGTAGCGGGCGGCCTGGGGGCCGGGGCAGAAAAAACGAGTGGCGCCAAAAAGATGAAAGCGCAGGCAATCGCCCGGATACAAGCGATATTCAATGCCGTCGAGCGTGTAATTGAGCACACCTTCAAGCACCCATATGTGCTGCTCCATGCCGCGCACCGGTGCTGCTTCATAGTCAATCACAGCGCCGGCCGGCAGCATGCCCTCTATCATTTCCATGCGGAATTCGCGTGACGGCGGCGACACCAACCTACGTTCAAAGCCGGTCTCCGGGTCGACCCAAATTTGTTGCGCCGCGCGTGGAATATGTTTGGCCGCATGCCGCTCTAAAGTGCCGAGCATGCGCGACATGGTCATCCCGTAGGCCGTACACAACTTGCCCATCAGGTTCGCAGTCGGGCTGGTTTCGCCGCGCTCGAGGCGCGAAAGTGTCGCTCGACTGATTCCGGTCGATTGCGCCAATTCGTCGAGCGACCAGCCGCGCTCCGTGCGCAATTGCGCAAGGCGTTGCGCGAGCCGCAAATCAAATACGTCGGCGGGTTGTATCCGGGATTGATCGTTTTCCATATTTGGGAATATATCTCATATTTGAGACATTCGTCAAATCCATCGAGAGTGATTTCATCGAGTTGCCTTGGAGCCAATATTCTTGGCAAGTTGTGGTTTCTCCTGAGCCTCGCCACCCACCGCAGAAAAATCACATCCTGCATGCAGGCCCGGCCCGGAATCGTGCAGACTCATTACAGCGCATTGGACGCACAACAATACCAGCGTCTGGATTTTCTGATAGAACCGCTTGCCCGCACCGATCAAACCTGCCGCCGTTGCAATCGCCGTCCGTGATCGCAGTCGACATTGCGCAATCTCTTCCCCCGCAAACATTAATACCAGTAACGCAAAGGCAAACCAGGAACCAAAAATCAGCGCTTCGATTCGGCGCAAGCAACATTCACCATTCCTTTCCAAATCATCGCCAAAGTGTGCGAACGCAGCATTTTTTTACCGCACGACCTTGTATCTCCCTATTGTGAAACAGCCTTGGTCTATGCTGTAATACTCGCCGTCCGCACATGATTGGTGCGTCCAGGTTCTTGCGCACCGGTCATATGGAATACACGCCGTTTCAGCTTTGCACTTCGGTGCATGGCAAAAACGAGATGATAAATACGAAAGCACAATTGGGAGTTTGCACAAATGAATTTGTTCCGTACGCTTTGCCTCGTATGCGCTGCCTGTTTGACATTCGCCGCCTCGGCAGCGGACAAGGTCGTCACCGTCAATGTGAAAATCAACGAATCGATTTCCTCGACCGATCGTGGCACCAAGTATGACGACCCGTTGGCAGCGGCACTGAAAGAAGCCAATGCCGGAGAAGTGGTCGGCGGCGGTAACTCTGTCAACAAACAAGGCAAAATCGAATGGGCCGGCGTCGATCTTGAAGTGACGGATCTGCAAAAAAGCATTCCGCTTATCAAGCAAAAGCTGCTTGACCTTGGTGCGCCAAAGGGCAGCACCATCGAATATCATGCGGGCGGCAAAAAGGTCGTCGTACCCGTTCAATAGGGTAGGCAGGCCGTGCAGTAATTTGCAACCGCGTGCACGGCCCTGCGCGGTGAATGATTCTGGTGCAGTTGCACCTGCTTGCACTTCTGCGATCGAGCCGTAGTCATTTGCATCGCACCGGCTTTGCAACTCGGGTATGGGCGCGACAGCCTAAGCTTTCCCGGTTTCCCGCATTGTGCAAAAAAATTTTCTTTTCTTGCGCCAAATCAAGCAAGATTTGGCTCTTGTCGCTAAAATGGCAAGACAGCGTGCCGTTGAAGTGGGCATAACCGCATTCCGCGTAGTCAGTTCTCGACCCGAAAGGCAAATCGCATGAGCGATTCCGCATCCCTCCATGTACTGCAGCAACAGCTAAAAACACAAGAACAACAGATTGCAGCCCTTTCCAATACAGGCACGCACGCCCAGGACTCGGAGGCCCCGGTATTCGAGCGGCTTGGCGTTATCGTGCGCTCGCTGCATGACACACTGCATGAAATCGGCGCCGACAAGGTGTTGTCGGAGGCGGCAAGCGAATTCCCTTCCGCGCGCGAACGCCTTTTGCATATTGCCAACCTGACGGAAAAAGCCGCCAATATCGTGTTGAGCAAGGTGGAAGAAACCATTCCGCTGCAAGACAAAGTGATTGAATCGGCGGCCAAACTGCAAACCGCAGATGAAGCGTCATTGAGCCCCGACACCAGGGAATTTCTCGAAACGTCATCGAGCAACGCCAAAGAAACGCGTGCTGCGTTGTCCGACATCATGATGGCGCAGGATTTTCAGGATTTGACCGGGCAGTTGATCAAAAAGGTCGTCACCTTGCTCGAAAAGACCGAGACGGAGTTACTTCGCCTGTTGATCGATGCCGCTCCGCCCGGCACCATCAAGGATGTCAAGAAGGAAGAATTGATGGCCGGTCCCGGCGCTCCTGGCGGCGTTGCGCTGGAACAATCGAGCGTGGACGACTTGCTGGCCGATCTCGGCTTCTGACTCTGGCGCGGCCTCTTCAGCACATCTGGCCGCGTCGCCCTGCCCGCTTCCCTGCGTCGCTTCGTTGATCCCCAAGTGCTTGACACAGGGATCGCCACAGTAATCGCCCCCCATGCCGCCTACCGTTCAAACCTCCGCAAAATTATCCATATTCGCCGCAGGCGTGCGCGACACCGTTCCGATGCTGGTCGGCGCCGCGCCATTCGGCTTGATTTTCGGCACGCTGGTTTCGGCCAATCTGGTGGCGAATTGGCAGGGCCAGTTGATGTCATTGGCAGTGTTTGCCGGCTCCAGCCAATTCATTGCCATCGGCCTGATCGGCGAGCATGCCGGTATTTTCGTGATCTGGCTGGCAACGCTGATCGTCAATCTGCGCCACATGCTGTATTCCGCGACTTTGCTGCCGCACGTGGCACATTTGCCCGGAAGTTGGCGCTGGCTGCTCGGCTTCCTGCTAACCGATGAAACTTTTGCCGTAGTCGATGCCTTTTATCGCAAACACCCGAGCGAAGCGTTTGGGCATTGGTATTTTTTGGGGTCAGGTATTGCCATGTACCTCAACTGGCAATTCTGGACCCTGCTCGGCCTGTTGTTCGGCGCGGCTTTTCCGCAGTTGCAATCGCTGGGCCTGGACTTTGCCATGGTGGCAACCTTCATTGCGATTGTGGTGCCGCAGTTATACCGGCGGCCTCATTTTGCGGCGGCGGCGGCGTCCGGCGTCGTCGCCTATGTCTTGCGCGGCTTGCCTTACAAGCTCGGCCTGCTGGCTGCCATTGCAGTCGGCGTGGCTATCGGCCTGCTGCTGTCGCGCCGGGGCAAGAAAACTGTTGAAGATGTTACCAGCGCGGCGGAAATATCATGATGATTACCGTGACCATCCTCGGGATGGCTTTCATTACCGTGTTGATCAAGGCGCTGATGTTCATCCTCGGCGACCGCGTCACGTTTTCGCCATTGCTCAGAAAGGCGCTGGAATTTGTTCCGGTGACGGTGTTGACTGCGATCATCGTACCGATGGTGCTGGCACCGCATGGCGGCGACATGGAGTTTAACTGGCGCAATCCGCAACTGATCGCGTCACTGTTTGCGATTCTGGTTTGCGCCGCGACCAAGCGTCAATTATTGACCATCGTCGCCGGCTTAACGGCGTTCTTTGCCTGGCAACTACTGTTTTAGAGCCGCCGGCTCGTTTGCGCGAAATCGCAGGTAATCTTCCGCACAGCGGCGCGGCTGTTCGACCATCGGCAAATGGCCGGCGTGATGGATGATGGCAACCTCTGAGCGCGGCAACAGCTTGTGCAGGATATCGGCAGTGGCAACGGTAATCGCCCTGTCTTCATCGCCCCAGGTTATCAATGCCGGTATTGTCGACCCGGTGATCTCGGACTCGACCGATTCCAGCGCAATGCGCTTGAATATCTTTTGCGCCAGGTCATAGTTCTTGATCGGTTCTTGCGCCAGAACGTTGAGCATGGGATGCGGGATGAATGGCGGATCGGTCATGACGAAGGCATAGGTTTCATCAAACTCTGCTTCGTTTTTGGAAACCAGCGGATTGCGCCCCTGCTCGACCACCAGCCTGGCCAGCTCGCTCTTGGGTGCGCTCCAAATACCAGCCGCATCGATCAACCACATGCTGTTGACTTCCGCCGGAAACTGCACCGCCCAGAACATCGCGATCTGCCCACCCATGGAATTGCCGCCGATATCCACTTTTTCGATACCGAGCGCGTGCGCAAACCCGCGAAGTCGCACGGCCTGCGCCTTGGCGCTGTAGTCGGCGTCTTCGGGATGACTGGATTCGCCAAAGCCGATCAGGTCTGGAATGATGACGCGGTAGTGCGGCGTGAGCCATCGCGCGACGCGCGTGAAATTGTCCTTGTTGGCACCGAAGCCATGGATGAGTATCAGCGGCGCGCCCTGCCCGCCTTCGAGATAGGCGTAGTGCAAGCCGTCGGGCGTGGTGATTTCCTTGCGCTCCAGGCCGGAGTGATTGCGCTCGGCCGCCAGTGCCATGTTCGTGGCTTGCACCGGCGCAAGATGAACAAAGGCCAGCAGTGAGACGATGGCCAGGGCAATCACGATGACGCCGATTTTCAAACTGCGTTTAATCATATTCATGGGGTGTTCAAGTGCGCAAGGAAAGTTTGACCGGGAGCGCGCTCGGGGTCATGGTGAAGGTAAACAATTCCTTCACCGGCGGGGCATCGCGATCAAACGTGATTGTGAAACTGCGCGCCAGCATTGACGTGACCATTTTGACTTCGGCAAGTGCGAGGAAACGCCCGGGGCAGAAGCGCGGCCCGCCGCCGAAGGGGAATAATTTACGCGCCGGGTCGTCCCTGACAAGCCTAGGGTTATGACTGGCATCGGCTTGTTCGAGCCATCGCTCCGGAGAAAAAACATTCGGCTTGTCGAAATTGGTGCCCTTTTGGCCGGCATGCCGCAGGCAGGCAAGCATGAGTGTTCCGGCCGGCGCGAGCACGTCGCCGATAGCTATTTCCTTGTTGGTCTCGAAGCTGATGATCGGCGCAACGGGTTTCAGGCGCATTGCTTCATTGGTGGCGGCATCGAGGTAGGAAAAATTGTCCAGTCCGGCAAAATCCTGCAAGACCATGTCGTCGCCGAGTATATCGTCGGTTTCATTGCGGATGTTGCCGGCAACGGCCGCATTGCGTGCCACGAAATTAAGCAGCCAGGCAATGGTGTTGGAGGTGGTATCTTCGCCGGCGAATACCATGGTCATGGCGTTGCCGATGACGTGCTCGTCGGCGAACCCCGAATCAGGTTCATCGCGTGCCACAAGCAAGGCTTCGAGCATGTTCGACGGTTTGGCTCTTCGTTCGGCATCGTCACCGAACGTTTTGCGGGTTTGATCGATGAACCCGCGCGCGGCCCGGTTAATCCGCAACACAGCCGCATCTGCGGCCTTGTCCGCCGGCAGCTTGAAATGACGCCAATATGGGATCGGCGCAGTCACGCGCCGCGCCAGTCTGTGGAAAACAAATTCAATGTCGCGCTGCAGGGGAATGTTGTCGAGTTCGAGGCAATTGATATCCTGCCCCATGGCCAAGCCTATTGTGATATCGAGCGCGTAGGCCTTGAGATCGCGCAGGATGTCGACCGGTCGACCGGTAATGACTGCGGCCATCCAGCGGCGGCGCAAACGCTCGGTCATCGCAACCATAGTGGGAAAGAAACGCTTTATCACTTCCGGCGTCAGACCGCGCATGACAAGCTTGCGCTGCTTGCGCCAGTCCTCCCCTTCATCCGTAAATACCCCGCTGATGCCGAGTTCGCTGATAATTTTTGCGGTGCGCGACGAGCGCCGCACGGCATCGGGACGGTCGCGCAGCAATTCCGCGATCAAGGCGTTGTCGGAGATGATAATGATAGGCTTGCGACCGACCTTGATCTTGTACATCGGTCCGAATTCGCGCGCCCAGGCTTCCAGGCCTTGGTGAAATTGCAGCGATTTGATCTGCCAGGCATTGCCGACGATGGGCAATCCCCGCGGTCCCGGCAAATCGGCCAAACGGCGGTATGCGATCTTGCCGCTGTCAGCCCCGGTTTCACCTGCTGCGTCGACGGGTAAGTCCAAAAGCGTCTCCTGACTGCGAATAGAATATCTGAACGATATCTTTGGATACTACTTTACCATTTTATTATCTTCGGTTTTCTTCTAATCGGGAGACCATGCAATTGTTTGGAAATTCGCTACACTAGCGGGTATATAAAAATACACCGGAGTGTCACAACCATGAAATTCCATTCGATTGCCCTAGCCGTTCTCATGCTGGCCGGGTCGCAGGCCGCAATTGCAGCGACCGCCAAGCCGGCCGACAAATCCGTTGAAAAGCCGGCTGTCCATGCCGAAGACGGCATAGACTGGTTCAAGGGCGACGTCGACGCCGCCTTTACCTACGCCAAAAAGCATAACAAGCCGCTGTTCCTATACTGGGGCGCGGTCTGGTGCCCGCCATGCAACCAGGTCAAGGCAACCGTGTTCAATCGACAAGGTTTCATCGAGCGTTCGCGCTTTTTTGTGCCGGTGCACATCGACGGCGACAGCCCGAGCGCGCAAAAGCTCGGCGCGCGCTTCAAGGTGCGCGGCTACCCGACCATGATCCTGTTCCAGCCTGACGGCAGCGAAATCACGCGCCTGCCTGGGGAAGTCGACAGCGAACGTTACCTGCAAGTATTGGAATTGGGCATGAATGCCGGCCACTCGGTCAAGGACACGCTGCGCGTGGCGCTGGCTGACGGCAGCAAGCTCACTGCCGACGATTGGCGTCTGCTGGCGTATTACTCCTGGGATACGGACGAGCAGCAAATGATCAGCGCCAAGGAATTGCC
>DATBQE010000019.1:0-6504 GCA_036561005.1 Burkholderiaceae bacterium
CCGTTTGCCACGCGCGAAGAAGCGCAAACTGCGGCGCAGCGACTGCAGGCGAACAGCGATATCAAACCTGTTGTCGTGCAGCGCTGATCTGCAACGCGCGTTCGTACAATGCGTTCTTTTTCTGCCCGGTCAGTTCGGCCGCCAGTGTCGCTGCCTGTTTCACCGAGCAGGAATCGAGCAGGATGTTGAGCACGCGATCGGCTTCAAGTTGATCATCGTCACCTGCATCGGGCGCACCTTCGAGCACGATTACGTACTCGCCCTTGTGTCGATGCGGATCGGCGGCCAGCCAGGTCTGCGATTCGGAAAGCGGACAGCGATGGATCTCTTCGAACAACTTGCTGATTTCGCGCGCAAACACCACGCTGCGGGTTCCTTCAAAAACCTGCATCAAACTGGCGATGGTTTCCTCGATGCGGTGGGGCGCCTCGTAAAAGACCAGCGTTGCGGCGCTGCTGGTCAGTTTCGACAAGGCGTTTTCCCGCTGCTTCGGCTTGCTCGGCAAAAAACCGACAAAATGAAACTGATCCTGCACCAAGCCGGAAGCCGACAAGGCGCCAATCGCTGCCGAAGCGCCCGGCAGCGGCACAATACGCAGACCGGCAAGCCGTACCGCATCGACGATGCGGGCGCCGGGATCGGAGACGCCGGGCGTCCCTGCGTCCGAGACCAGCGCAATCCGCTCGCCTGCTTGCAGGCGGGCAATCAGCTTTTGCGCCACTTCCCTTTCATTATGCTGGTGCGCGGCAATCAAGGGCTTGTTCAAGGCGTAGCGCGTCATTAATTGCGCCGTATTGCGTGTATCTTCGCAGGCCACGGCATCGACCAGTGTCAACACGTGCAGGGCGCGCACAGTTATATCGCCAATGTTTCCTATCGGCGTCGCCACCACATATAATGTCGAGACCGGATATGCCTGCTGCATGACATCCTGTAACAGTGCGTGGAATGCAGAGCCAGTCGGAGTCGAAGCGGAAGTAGATACGGATGTGGATGCGGTCATTAGGGAGGGCGGCGCGTGCGTGCACAAAAATGGAAGCGGGAAACCTTGCTGTGGGGATTGTGCCTGTCCGTAGCGATAAATACAACCGCCATGAGTGCGCCGCAGGAGCCCGGGACGGCTACTCAGCCTGCTTCTCCTGCCGCATCCTCGTCCGCGCAGGTCGGGGCGCAGCCAAAAATGGATGCACAGACACCTGATGCGACGGGCTTGATCTTGCCGGAGTCGACCGCCATGACACCGCCTTCCGTGTTGCAGGTTAGTGCGGAAAAACCGGTTCGGCTAACGCTGCTGCTGCCTTTGCGTTCCGATAGTCTGGGCAATGCCGCAAACGCAGTCAAGGCAGGATTCCTGGCCGCTTTCGACCAGGAAAAAAGCGGCCTGGCGCTCAAGATCGTCCTGACTACCGACATTCCCGAGGAAGTCGTGTCGAACTATATCAATGCGCTGCCTGACAGCGATATCGTGATTGGCCCCTTGACCCGCAGCAGCGCCGCGGCCATTGCCGAATCAGGTGCGGTGCGTGTACCCACCATTTCACTGACGCAATCCGATGCGGGCATCGAAGGTGCACAGGCGCTGCCGGCCCAAATGTTGACGATGGGCCTGTCGGTAGAAGACGAGGCACGCGAAGCGGCCGGCTGGGTCGCAGCCAACAAGGTGCACAAGGTATTGGTCGCCTACACCAGCTCTGCGTGGCAGCGCCGCGCTGCCAAAGCCTTTGCGGCAAGGGCGCGCGGATTGGGGATGGACGTCGCATTGATTGAATTGGGCAGCACACTCGGGTTTCTGAGCGCGCTCGATCTGGAACGAATCAAAAAAGATGTGCAAGCCGAGAAATCGGCCACGGTGTTTGCAGCTCTCGATGCCGCGCAGACCAAACAACTGCGTGAAGTCATCGGCAATGAACCGGCGATCTATGGAACCGGGCAATTGAATCCCGTCACTTTGCCAGACCGCACCACCGCCGAGCGCATGCCGGAGCTGGCCGGCGTGCGCCTGCTCGACATCCCCTGGCAATTGCAACCGGACCACGCCGCCGTGATGATTTACCCGCGCATGGTGGTGGCGGCGGACCAGAAGCGCAGTGCCGATCTGGAGCGGCTTTACGCGCTGGGCGTTGACGCGTTCCGGGTGGCGCGCCAGGTGGCGGCGCAACGCAAGCAATTTGAGGTTGACGGTGTGACCGGCCGGTTGAAAGTCGCGTTCGACAAGAATGGAACGCATTTTGAACGCATCGAACCGTATGCAATCTATCGCGACGGATTGGCAACTTTTCTCTCGGACGGGCATTGAATTGGGCCTGTTGAATGTCTTCGGCCGCCGCACCGAGAAGCAGAAAATCGGTGAGGCAGGGGAAGACCAGGCCTTGCATCACCTGCAACTACAGGGGCTGACACTGGTCGAACGCAACTTTCGCTGCAAGGGCGGCGAGATCGACCTCGTGATGCAGCTTGGCAGCATGCTGATCTTTGTCGAAGTCAGGAAGCGCAAAGAGGCTGAGCGTACCGCGCAATACGGCGGAGCCGCCGCCAGCATTGGGCCGGCAAAGCAAAGACGCCTGGTGGTAGCGGCCCAGGTGTACCTGCGGCGCTATAGAATGCCGCCACCGTGCCGCTTTGACGTTGTGGCCATCGATGGTGGCGAGCTTACGTGGCTCAAGAATGCTTTCGATGCCTGAATGCACTGCATTTCGTCGGTTTCGATCAAGCGCTTGCCGATTACCTTATAATCTCTACCACTATGAATAATCAACGTATTGTCGAACACTTCCAGGAAAGTGCCGAGCTCAAAATCCAGGCGGCTTCGGTGCTGGTGCAACCCATTGCCGAGGCGATTGAACTTATGTTCACGGCCCTGTCTAATGGAAACAAGATTCTGGCTTGCGGCAACGGCGGCTCTGCTGCCGACTGCCAGCATTTCGCCGCCGAACTGGTCGGCCGGTTCGAGCGCGAACGTCTGCCTTTGCCGGCATTGGCGTTGACCACCGATACCTCGATCATCACTGCAGTCGGCAACGACTACAGTTTCAACGAGATTTTCAGCAAGCAGGTTCAAGCCTTCGGCCAGTCCGGCGATGTGTTGCTGGCCTTGTCCACATCGGGCAATTCTGCCAATGTGCTGGCCGCGGTCGATGCGGCGCTGGAGCGCGAAATGCGCATTGTGGCTTTGACCGGCAAAGGCGGTGGCGCCATTGCCAAGCGACTGACTGAGGCCGATGTACACATCTGCGTGCCGCATGACCGTACGGCGCGAATACAGGAAGTGCACCTTTTAACGATACATTGCTTGTGCGACGGGATAGACGTCGCCTTGTTTGGGGGAGATGCGAATGATTGAATGGAAACGACTGGTGCGCCCGCTTGCGGGTGCCGTTCTGGCGGCAACGCTGGTGGCAGGCTTGCAAGGCTGTGTCGCGGTGGTAGTCGGTGGAGCGGCAGTTGGCACGTTCGCGGCAACCGATCGCCGTACCCTGGGTGCGCAGACCGAAGATAAGGAAATTGCCGCCAAAGCCAATTTGCGCCTCAATAAGGCGATTGGCGATGCCGCGCATGTCGACGTGACCAGTTATAACCGCAAAGTCTTGTTGACCGGCGAAGTGCACGATGAACAGACCAAGCAACTGGCCGAGCAGGAAGTGCGCCAGATTGCCGGCGTTCAAGGTGTCATGAACGAGCTGGAAATTTCCGGCAATTCCAGCCTGACCTCGCGTTCAAGCGATGCGCTTATTACAACCAAGGTCAGCGCCAGTTTTGTTGCTGAAAAGGGCCTGAATTCGAACTCCATCGATGTTGTGACCGAGCGCGGGAACGTCTATCTGCTTGGCATCGTGACCGAACATGAAGGAAGGGTCGCGGCCGAAGTGACCAGCGGCGTGAGCGGTGTACAGCGCGTCATCAAGATGTTTGAATATATCTCGGAGGATCAATTGAAAAGCATGAATAGCGTGCAGGGCGCGCGCAATTGAGCCGATGATGTAATGTGAAAAAACGCCGGGGCTTCCCGGCGTTTTTTTGCGGCTTGCCGGTTTATCGCTGGCCCATCGTAATTTCACCGAACAAATCCTTGTGCTCGCGCGGTTGCGAGCGCCAATACTGCGGTGGTACCTTGACCTGCCCGCCGAGTTTGGCGGCCGCATGCCAAGGCCAGTGCGGGTCGTACAGCATGCCGCGCGCCAGCGCCACCATGTCAGCTTGCCCCGATTGCACGATTGCTTCTGCCTGCTCCGGGTCTGTGATCATGCCGACGGCAATGGTCGGCATTGCCACTGCGGCATGAATTTGCTGCGCGAAGGGGACCTGATAACCCGGTCCCAGCGGGATTTTTTGCAGAGGCGACAAACCGCCGCTCGACACGTGAATAAAGTCGCAGCCGCGTTTTTCCAGTGCCTTGGCGTAGACCACGCTTTGTTCGCTATCCCATCCGCCTTCGACCCAATCAGTAGCTGATATCCGGATTCCCACAGGTTTGCCGGCAGGGAAGGCGGCACGTACGGCGTCGAACACTTCAAGCGGAAAACGCATGCGGTTTTCGAGCGAGCCGCCGTATTGGTCGTTGCGCCGATTCGATAGCGGCGAGAGGAACTGGTGCAACAGATAACCATGCGCCGAATGAATCTCGATTGCGTCGATGCCGAGTCGATCCGCGCGCACAGCAGCTTCCACAAAGGCCTGGCGCACGCGCGCGAGTCCCGCAGTGTCGAGCGCAAGCGGCGTTTCTTCATGAGGGTTGTGCGCTATTGCGGAAGGTGCGCTGGTCTGCCATCCCCCATTTGCGACGGCGATCAATTGACCGCCTTCCCAGGGAACGTGGCTCGACGCCTTGCGCCCCGCATGGGCGAGCTGAATGGCGATCGGCATGCTCGAATAAGGTCTGATTGCGCCCAATACGCGACCCAAGGCAGCCTCGGTAGCGTCCGACCACAGCCCAAGATCGCCCGGCGAAATGCGCCCCTCAGGTTCGACCGCAGTCGCTTCGATAAACAGGATGCCGGCGCCCGAGAGCGCGAGACTGCCTAGATGTATCTGGTGCCAGTCACTTGCCTCGCCGTTGTGCGCCGAATACTGGCACATCGGTGCGATTGCGATGCGATTTGCCAGGGTCAATTTGCCCAGCGAGATGGGGGAAAACAGTCTGCTCATGGTCGTATTTTGCAAAGTAGGCATGCACCCATCCTAACAGCCGCTTGATTATCGCGCAGGTAGTGACAAAAATCCGGCGCTTGACAAGTAGTTCTAATTCGAACTAAACTGGTTTGTGTTAGAACTAGTTGTACATTTGTTTCCTTTGAGTAATATTTTGACCGATGCGGTCACAAGCACATGACGGCAAAACCGTTTCTTCCCGTGGTACGTGAACTCGTCCGCTGCTATCAGGCCTTCGAAAACTATTCGGCGGCCCATATACGGGCGATGGGGTTGACGCCGTCACAGTTCGACATCATTGCCACGCTCGGTAATACGCCGGGCATGACCTCGAAGCAATTGGGCGAAAAAACCCTGATTACCAAGGGGACGTTGACCGGTGTCGTGGACCGCTTGCTGGTCAAGAACCTCGTCAGACGTGTGCAATGCGAACATGACGGACGCAGTCAAATTGTGCAATTGACCGCAAAAGGAGAAGCATTATTCGACAAGGTATTTCCCGCGCATGTGGCGTATATGAACAAAGTATGTGCGGGGTTCAAGGCGGAGGATTATGCAAGCATCCAAAACGCCCTGAGCAAGTTGCATTCTGCATTTGATGCATGTGAAAAGATGGAGTGACAGCGCAATTGGCATCAAATTGATCGTCGGCAGACTTTTCCGACCTCTGTTACTCTGCCGGAGCGCATCGTTGCTCGTAATCCAGATTTATTCCCTACTCCAAACTCGATAGGAACTTAACATGAAGAAACTCGCTGCCCTGGCCATCGCTGCCTCCCTTTCTGCCGCCGCATTTGCCGCACCGGAAACCTATACCATCGACGGCAACCACACCATGCCGCGTTTCGAATACAGCCACATGGGTTTTTCCCAGCAATTGAGCCGTTTTGACAAAGCCAGCGGCAGCGTGACCATCGATCGCGCCGCCAAGACCGGTTCGGTTGACGTGACCATCGATGCCAAGTCGGTTAATACCGGTTCGAGCCAGTTCAATGAACATATCCAAAGCAAGGATTTTCTTGATACTGCCGCTTTTCCGACCATTACGTTCAAGTCCACCAGCGTGAAATTCAACGGCGACGCCGTCGCTTCGGTTGATGGTGCCTTGACTATCAAGGGTGTCACCAAGCCGGTGACCTTAAACGTTGTTTCGTTCAAGTGCATGCCGCATCCGATGTTGAAGAAGGAAGCTTGCGGTGCTACTGCGACTACCGTCATCAAGCGTTCGGAGTTCAATGCCGGGATGTATGCGCCGTTGGTTAGCGACGAAGTAACCCTGACGCTACCAATCGAAGCCATCAAACAATAAAAACGCATCTGTAAATCTACTGCGCGGCTCAATCTTGGCCCTGCGATGCT
>DATBQE010000020.1:0-9051 GCA_036561005.1 Burkholderiaceae bacterium
ATAGCAGCTTGCCCCATTGTACGGCGGCGAAATCGCGACGTTCGTGCAGGGGTAATCCGGCCGAGGCAAACAATTCCCGCCACCCTTCGATGGCGGGCGATGCCTGCAGCATCAGCTCGCCCTCTGTACCGCGATGCAGACGGTTCTCCGGCATTTGCACGACGTTGAACGGCACCATCCCACCCAGTACTTCATGGTGCGGCAAGACGGCGCGCAAAATTTCAGCATTGCCGATGCCGTTCTGAAAACTGACGATGAGTGTGCCGGCACCGGCATGTTCCGCGATAGTGTTGGCGGCTTCCTTTGTGTCGGCGCTTTTGACCGTAACCAGGATCAGGTCGGCATCAGCCAGGGCGGAAGAGTCTTGCGAATAGCGCACCTGTTGCGCCGTCAGTGCATTCCCGCGGCCGTGCAGATCGGTCAGTTCAATGCCATGCTCTGCGATCTTCTGCGCCATGCGCGCACGGCCGATCAGGACGACATCACCGCCGGCGACGGTCAGCGAGCCGCCGAGATAGGCGCCGATCGAGCCGGCACCCAGTACTGCTATTTTTGTCATCGTTTAATACGAGATGTGCAGTCGGCGAAACAACACGCCCAGCACGAACAGCGGCCCGATAAGGAGAAAGCGCAGGTCGTCGAAGAAAGACGGTTTCTTGCCTTCGATCCTGTGTCCGATGAATTGACCGATCCAGGCGACGACGAAGACAAAGACGGAACCCGGAAGCACGATGGCCGGCGGGGTGAATTCAAGCAGCCACAGCATGGCCGAGGACATCAGGAGCATGGCGAAAGCAAAGGTGATGGACAGGCTGACGTAGTAGAGCAAGGATGCAATGGTGACCGCCAGTGCCAGCAGCGGATGCACGGACCAGATCAGCCCAAGGAAAGACAGCACAATGGCCGGCACGCAGATGCAGTGAATCATTTCATTGGCCGGATTCAGATGGCTTTCCGAATACTTGGCAAGCAATTTCACAACCTGACGTTGATTGGCGTTTTCCATGTCTCCTCCTGTTTTTATGGGATAGTTTCTTCCAAAATCATGTTACCCCCTCACAACCCGTCGCGCTTGAACGCAATCGTCATTTTTTGCAGCGCTGACGGTACCACACCGAAGGTTTCGCGGAAAGTGCGGCTCATGTGGGCCAGGTCGGCGAAACCTGCCTCGTGCGCGGCTGCGGTCATGTTTGCGCCCTTGGCCACCGCTTCCAGCGCACATAGCAGGCGATTCCAAAGCAGGTAACGCGACAAGGGTAGCCCGGTTTGTGCGCGAAAGAGATGAGTAAACCGGCTTTCGGACAGGTGCACAAGAGAGGCCAGCGTTTTGCCGCTCACTGGATTTGCTTGTGGATTTGTCATGTAACGTATCGCCGATTCGATACGCGAGTCGATATTTGTTCCGGCATCTGCGATCTTGCCGCCTGTCGCACAATCGCGCCATGTACGGGCAGCGTTCGAAGCCGATTCAACGTCGCCAAGGGCGAATCCGGAGCGGCAAGCATGTTGCAGATACGTGCGTACGGCAGAAAATTCCGGCGCATCGACAAAGCCGGCATTCAGGCTACTCGCCTGCATATGCCGGGGTTGCGGCAGTTCGAGGAATAGGTGCGCCAACAAGCCGCCGCTATCGATCTGATGTTGTTGATTCGGCGCAAACAGGGCAGCTTCGGTTTCAGTCCAGGGAGCATCGGAGGAAAAGCGCGCGCGAAACGGGCCATCAATACCGAAACTCAATTGCAATGCAAAATGCGCGTGCAATCTCGAATCGATGCCGGGGCCCATCACCAGCGCACTTGCGCGCCAGAGAAAAAGACTGCCGGCCACGTTGTTCTTCATGGTGCGCTTTTCATGATCCGTTGCGAGTCCCGAAAAATTGTCTAACGGCCCCCTGCTACATCGAGCAAGGCTCCGGTGGTGTAGGACGCTTCATCGGACAGCAACCACATGATGGCCAGCGCCACTTCATCGGCATGGCCGCCGCGTCGCATCGGCACGCTGTCCTTGACCCGGTCTACGCGTCCCGGCTCGCCGCCACTGGTGTGGATATCAGTATAGATTACGCCCGGCCGCACTGCGTTCACGCGTATGCCTTCCGACGCTACTTCCTTCGCCAGTCCGAGCGTGAAAGTATCGATGGCGCCCTTGGACGCTGCGTAATCGACGTACTCGCCCGGCGAGCCAATGCGCGAAGCGGCCGACGAGAGGTTGACGATGGCGCCGCCCTCCCCGCCGCGCCGCGTCGACATGCGCCGCACCGCTTCGCGCGCACAAAGGAAGCTGCCGATGACGTTCGTGGAAAATACGCGCTGCAAGCGTGCCGCGTCCATTTCATCGACACGCATTTGGTGCTCCAGCACGCCGGCGCTATTGACCAGTGCCGTCACACGCCCCAGTTCCCGGTCTACAGTCTCGAACATGGCAATCACTTTCTGCTCGTCCCCTACATCGGTCTGCAGCGCCAGCGCCTTGCCGCCGGCCAGCAGGATGGCATCGGCCACTGCCTCTGCAGCATCCTTGCGGTCGCGATAGGTAATGCAGACCGAGTAACCGCGCGCGGCGGCAATCTGCGCTGTCGCTGCGCCTATACCGCGGCTGCCGCCTGTAATGATGATGACTTTGTGATTCATCGTGTAAAGTCCATGTTTTGAAACACGTGACGGCCATTGGCAATGACCAAAGGATACGCAAAACTTCCCGCCGATACCCTAACAGAGAAGGCACGCAAGCGCAGCTTCCAGCCGGTGGTCGACAGCAAAACCAGACTATTGGTTCTGGGCAGCCTGCCTGGCGAACTCTCGCTTGCCCATGCACAATACTATGCCAATCCGCAAAACCGGTTCTGGCATTTGATGTCGCAAGTGATCGTGCAGGACCTGGTAGCGATGGAGTATACCGAGCGCCTGCAAACATTGCTATTGCATGGCGTAGGGTTGTGGGACGTGGTGGCGGAAGCCGAGCGTAGCGGCAGCCTGGACAGCAAAATACGGGAGCGCAATGACAACGATTTGGCGGGGCTGGTTGCAAGCCTGCCGAACCTTGCAATGATTGCATTCAATGGTGGAACTGCGGCGCGGATCGGCATGAAGAATCTGGGTGCTTCAGCCGCTCGCTACGAGATTGTTGCCTTGCCTTCGAGCAGCCCGGCCTACACGTTGGCGTTTGCAGAAAAAGCGGCGGCATGGGGATTATTGAGGACGGTCGTCGGCACTTCGTTGTAGGGCGGCACCCATCCAGCAACTTCGTCCTTACGGGATAGAGTACCTAGCGTCCTGTCGCCCGCTTGGCCAACGATGCACGTAAGGTTACACTGACCGGATATTTGCGCTTTACCGGCCGCTTCAGATCGTAACAGCGGTTAAGCAATTCGCTGAGTGCGGAGTGCGCCATTTCGGCCCATGGCATGTGGATGGTGGTCAGTCGCGGCGCGGAAAATGCGGCGCTCGGCGTGTCGTCATAGGCGATCACGGACAGATCATCGGGCACGCGGATGCCGACTTCCTGAAAATAAGACAATGCGCCAACTGCCATTTCGTCATTGGCGCAAAAAAGCGCTGTGCAGGCGTGGCCCGATTCGGTCAACTCGCGCGCCGAATCCCAACCGCCGGCCGGCGAAAAATCGCTTTCTGCAACCCACAGCTTGCGCGTATCGATCTTATTGCGCTCCAACTCTTCCATGAAGCCGGCAATGCGTTCACGGTTGTCGGTGAAGCTGGCCGGGCCGGTGATGACGGCGATTTTGCGGTGTTTGTATTGCAACAGGGTTTGGGCTGCCAGCATGCCGCCCTGCACGTGGTCAACCGTGAAGCACTGCTCCGCAATCTTGTCGATGCTGTGATTGAGCATGACCAGGCGATTTTGCTTCGGTCCGAGCATGGCAATGTCTTCTTCGAGCAACGCGCTACTCATCACGATCAAGCCGTCGCAGCCACGTTCGAGCAGAAATTTGATACCTTCTATCGCCTGGCGCCGTTCGTCGCCGATCCCGACACCGAATGACAGCACCATATGCAGATTGGCCGCACGCAATTCGGTGTCGATCATCTGCAAAATCGGGGTATAAAAAGTGCCGGCCAATACCGGTATGTAGACGCCTATCATCTGGCTGGTGCCGGAAAGCAGCGTGCGCGCGGCATGCGACGGGCTGAATTCCAACTCCTCGATTGCCTTTCTGACACGTGCCATGGTGGCAGGCGAAACCGAGCCCTTGCCGCTGACCACGCGCGAGGCTGTGCCCAATCCGACGCCGGCGAGGCGTGCCACATCTTTGATAGTCGCCACGAAATTCCCGTTCTGATTGAAATGTTGTCCAAGTATATACGAAGCGTACTGCCGCAAAGGTAGTTGCCGTATCATGGGAAGCGCTGGGCTCGGTCTGAAAGGCAATATGTGGAAACGCTCCCAAAAACGCTCCGACTGTAGCATCCGGTGTAAAGACGTGTCAACGCGACGGCGCGTGCCTGGGCGTTGGTGCTGAAGGTTAATACCAGTAGCGCCAGGCCTGGCCAGATAGTCGTTGACACTGGATTCTGCCCGATGCTATATTCGCTGCAACTTATGGAACCGTTTCCAATTATAATTATCGAGACATGAAAATACTATCCCACGTGATTTTGTCGGCCAGCCTGTTAATGCTCAATGCCTGCGGTGGCGGAGCTTCTGCTCAATCCTCGGCACCCGCGCCGACACCGACACCTACCCCCGCGCCGACACCGACACCTACCCCCGCGCCGACTCCGACTCCGACTCCGACTCCGACTCCGACTCCGACTCCGACTCCGACTCCAACACCGACTCCGACTCCGACGCCAACTCCCACACCGACACCCGCTCCCGCTGCAAACTGGGTGCTGGACTGGAGCGACGAGTTCAATGGCACGGCGCTCGATACTACCAAGTGGAACGAAGAAACCGGCGGCGGCGGCTGGGGCAATAATGAACTGGAAAACTACACCAACCGCACCGACAACGTACGTGTCGAAAACGGCATGCTCATTATTGAAGCGCGCCAGGAGTCGTATCAGGGCAGTGCCTACACATCGGGCCGAATCACCACTGCGAGCTTGCAGGAGCGTACATATGGGCGCTACGAAGCACGCATCAAACTGCCGGCGGGCCAGGGAATATGGCCGGCTTTCTGGCTGCTGGGAAACAATATCGGCAGCGTGGGCTGGCCCGGCTGCGGCGAAATCGACATCATGGAAAACATCGGCAAGACGCCGGCAATCGACTACGGCACTTTGCATGGCCCGGGCTATTCGGGCGCTAATGGCTTTCAAAACACCTACACCCTGCCGACCGGCAATCTTTCCGACGCGTTCCACATCTATGCCGTGGAATGGGAACCGACCGAAATACGCTGGTATATCGACGGTACGATTTTCCATCGAGCCACACCGGCTCTGGTCAAAGGTACCTGGGTATTCGACCACCCGTTTTTCGTGATTTTGAACCTGGCCGTCGGCGGCAATTGGCCGGGAAGTCCGAACAGCAGTACGGTCTTTCCGCAGCAGATGCAAGTCGACTATGTGCGCGTGTATCGCCAGGCAAACTGAGGTGAAGGCGAAACGTATCGTGGTGCGGGCCAAATTGCTTGATCGTGCGCTGACTTTGGCCGCGCCGGCCTCGCTGCTGAGGGCGGCCATTATGGCATGCGCCTGTATTGCCGCACAGGTGCAAGCCCAGACCACGCTGACCGTAGCCGCATTTCCCGCGGTCGATGAGATTGTGAAAGCTGCCATCCCTGAATGGAAAAGACGCCATCCCGACGTCGACATCCGATTGATCAGCCGCCAATATAGCGACCACCACACCGCCATGACAACGGCGCTGTCGACCCGCTCTTACCTGCCTGACGTGATGGCGCTGGAAGTGCATTACGTCGGCGGCTTCACGCGTACCGGCGCACTCGACGACCTGCGCCTGCCGCCTTACGGCATCGAGTCCGAGCGCAAGCGCTTCGTGCCCTACGCCTACGCACAGGTGATCGGCAACAACGGCGAGGTGGCTGCAGTGCCGACCGATATCGGCCCCGGCACCCTGCTCTACCGTAGCGACATTTTGGCCAAAGCAGGTGTCACAGAAGCCGATCTGACCCGCTCGTGGGACAGCTATGTCGAATCGGGCATCAAGATCAAGGCCCGCACCGGCGCCTTCCTGTTGCCGAATGCGCACGACATCAAGGATATCGTGATCCGTACAGGCATACAGCCCGGCCAGGGTACCTACTTCGACAGCAAAGGCCATGTGCTGGTCAACTCGCCGCGTTTCATGCGGGCATTTGCACTGGCGCGCGAGGTACGACGGCATGGGCTCGATGCCAAGGTGCTGGCCTGGTCTAGCGATTGGTCGGAAGGTTTCAAGCGCGGCAGCCTCGCCACGCAAATGTCGGGCGCATGGCTTGCCGGCCACCTGGCCAACTGGCTGGCGCCCAATACCACCGGACTGTGGCGCGCCGCGCAGCTGCCCGAAGGTGCCTATGCCGCGTGGGGCGGCAGCTACTTTTCCATCCCCAAGGCATCCAACCCGGCCAACAAGGTATTGGCCTGGGAATTCATCCGCATGCTGACGCTCGAACCCGGCATGCAGTTGGCCGCGTTCAAGCAGCAAAACGCGTTTCCTGCGCTCGTTGAAACGTTCAACGATCCCTTCTTCCTGCAGCCCATTGCCTTTCTGGGCGGCCAACATGCGCGAGAAATGTGGCGCGACGCAGCGCTGCGCATCAGTCCGATACTGGTGCACAAACAGGATGCCTTTGCCGAAGAAGTCATTAACACCGAACTCGACAAGGTGCTGGAAAAAGACAAGGACATCGGCGAAGCATTGCGCGACGCCGAGCGCCTGTTGCAACGTCGCGCATTGCGCTGAAGCGAAAGGAAATGTCGCAATGAGAAATTTCCCCATGAATATTTCCGATCACGTCTGCGCATGAAAAATCGACTTTCCCTGCGCCTGCCGACAGCCTGGACGCCTTATGTCCTGCTCAGCCCGTTCATCATCCTGTTCCTGGTGTTCGGCCTGTTTCCGTTGCTATTTTCGCTTTACCTCGCGTTTCACTCCTGGGAGCCAAGCGCCGGGCTGCAGGCGATGCAATACGTCGGCTTCGACAACTTCACATTTTCCCTGCAGGACGAATGGTTCTGGAAATCACTCAAGAACACGCTCTGGATGGCGGCAGCGTCGGGCATCCCGCAGCACTTGCTGGCGATACCGCTGGCCTGCTTTATCCACGCCAGCCTCAAGCGCACGCGCAACGCCTTGGTCGGCGCGTACTTCATGCCCTACATCACATCGACGGTGGCAATCGCCATCATGTTCACAGTGCTGTTCTCGACCAACTTTGGCGTCATCAATCTGGCGATCAAGGAGTTGGCGCAGTTGCCGGGACTGGGTGCGTTCTTGCCGCACGAACCGGTCGACTGGATCACCAATGCCGACAACATCAAGTCGGCAGTGTCGATTGTGGTTTTCTGGCGCTATCTCGGCTTCAACATCGTGCTCTATCTGGCAGCGCTTCAAACGATTCCATCCGACCTCTATGAAGCCGCGCGCATGGACGGCGCAGGGCGGCTGCAGCAGTTCTGGCACATCACGCTGCCCGGCTTGCGTCCGATCCTCTATTTCGGCGTGACGCTCAGCGTAGTGGGCGGCTTGCAACTTTTTGAAGAGCCTTTCATCCTGACCGCCGGCAACGGCGGATCGGACCAGGCCGGCATGACCACGGCAATTTATATGTACCGCATGGCTTTCGATTTCAACGATTTCGGCGCCGCCAGCGCCATGTCATGGCTGCTGTTTGCCGTGGTGGTGGTATTGACGTGGTTGACCAATCGCGTGTTCCGCAGCCGTGTTCCGGCAGCTTGAAATAAGGTTGGGAAAGAAAATGCAAAGCACAATGACAAATCGGTTGCCGCTTCCGCTGGAAGTTCGCGCAAAAAACAGGGCAAGCGAGCGCATGGCGCTGTGGAGTGCTTATTGCATGGTCGGCATCGGCTCGCTGCTCATGCTCGCACCGTTCTATTTCATGTTCGTCTTTGCCACCCATTCGCGCACCGAGATTTTCAATGTGCCGCCGCCCTTGTTTTTCGGCGGCAGTTTTCTCGACAACGTGAAGCTGCTCACTGAACGCATCCCGTTCTGGCGCAATCTCGGCTGGAGCCTGTATGTGGCGTTGGCGTCGACCGCGCTGACCCTGCTGTTCTGCTCCATGGCAGGGTATGCGTTCGGGCGCTTCGAGTTTCGCTGGAAAAAGCCCCTGTTTGCGCTGGTGATGGGCACCATGCTTCTTCCGTCGTTCATGAACATGATCCCGACTTTCCTTGCCATGGATGCAATCGGCTGGATTGACCAACCACGCGCCCTGTATCTCCCCGGAGCGGCCAGCGCATTCGGCATCTTCCTGATGCGCCAGTTCGTGGCCAGCTCAATCCCCACCGAATTGATCGACGCGGCGCGCATGGACGGCTGCGGCGAAATCAGTATCTATTTCCGCATCGTGCTGCCGTTGTTGCGGCCCGCGCTCGGCACGCTCGGCCTGATCACCTTCATCGCATCGTGGAACAACTTCATCTCGCCTCTGATCGTCATGCGTTCGCCCGACATGTACACCCTGCCGCTGGCGCTGCGCAGCCTGCAGAGTCCGGTGGATACGCAATGGGGCGCGCTGATGGCCGGCTCGGCGATTGCGACGGTTCCCTTGCTTATCTTGTTCGTGCTGTCTTCGCGCCAATTGATTTCCGGCCTGACCGCCGGCGCCGTCAAATGATGCCGGCGATAGATCATCATGCTTACCCAACATTCTTATGGGCATCTCTAAAAATCGTAGCGAGCGGCTCAAGGCCGGACCGAGAAGCGCAGCCGTACAACTGTACGGTGAGCATCGCAGGTCCGAGATGGCCGGGCCGCGTAGGCCGCGCAGTAGATTTTTAGAGGGGCCCTTCAGTGCACGCTCATCATCAGCACCAGCAGCATGAACAGCAACAGCACCACGCCAGCTACACAGGTCAGCGCAGCGGTACGCCACAAGGCGGAAAACACGCTCAATCCATAAGT
>DATBQE010000021.1:0-57741 GCA_036561005.1 Burkholderiaceae bacterium
GTCACAGGCGCAGGCGCTCGACGTCATGGCGATCACCTTGACACAGATGGCTGTGCGCGAAATCAGACGCTGCCTGTTTAGGGGCTGATGCCGATCGCGAAGCGGCACTGGCAGCGTACGGCAAGTCTACACAGCGGAATAAATCGTCTCCCGCACAATCGGGTAAATCTGCCGGTTCCAGCGTTTCCCGCTAAATACACCGTAGTGCCCTACCCCGGCCTGCATGTGGTGCGACTTCAGGAATGGTGGAATACTGCTACACAGGTCGTGCGCCGCCATGGTCTGACCGAGTGCGCAGATATCGTCGTTCTCGCCTTCCACAGTCAGCAAAGCTGTGCGCCGTATTGCCGCAGGATTGACGATGCGCTCACGCCACTTTAATTTTCCCTGCGCCAGCGCGTATTCCTGAAACACGTGCTCAATCGTTTCGAGGTAAAACTCGGCGTCCATGTCGAGCACGGCAAAATATTCCTCGTAAAAAGAACGCGTCACATCGGCCTTTTCGGTTTCTCCGTCCACCAGATCCTGATACAGGCCCTTGAATGCGCTGCGGTGGCGCTCGGGATTCATGCTCATGAAGGCGGACAACTGCAGGAAGCCGGGATAGACGCGGCGAAACGCACCCTTGTGACGAAATGGCACATGGCTGATCAGGTTCTTTTCAAACCACGCCAGCGGCTTGCTGATCGCCAGTTCGTTCACCTTGGTCGGATTGATACGGCAATCAATCGGGCCCGCCATCAGTGTGATACTTCGCGGCTGCGCGGGATTGCGATCTTCGGCCATGATGGCGGCAGCGGCCAGTGCCGGCACGCAAGGCTGGCAGATCGCCATCAGATGCGAGCCCGGGCCCATGACGGCGAGGAAATCCATCACGTATTGCGTATATTCGTCGAGGCCAAAGCGGCCGGCGGAAAGCGGCACGTCGCGCGCATTGTGCCAGTCGGTGATGTAGACATCATGGTCGGCCAACATGGTACGCACGGTTTCACGCAGCAGCGTGGCGAAGTGGCCCGACATCGGCGCAACAATCAGCACGCGCGGTTGGCCAGTGACGCCTTGCTTCTTGAAATGCAGCAAGGTGGCAAACGGTGCGACGTGGATTGCCTCTTCGGTCACACTGACTTCAAATGCGGTTGCACCCTCGCCCGTCATGACCTTTTCCAGCTGGAATGGCGGACGGCTATGCGTTACCTTGCCGGCCAGGAACACTTCGCAGGCCGCCGCCACCTTGCGCGCAGACTCACATTGGGCAAACATTGGGGCGCCTAACTGCGCGCGCGCCGCTTCCGCGAGCGCCTGCATCGGCGTCATGAAGTCGGTATAAGCTTGGTATGCATCGTAAATCATCTATGATCCGTATTGAGGAGTCTCACGCTACGACGGGGGGCTTACAGAGGGTCACTAGCAACTTGCGCGCCACAGGCAGGCTTTGCTTCTGGCATGGCCCTTGCGTTCACGGCAGGCAATCCGGTGGCTATGCCGGCATGGTTCCTTCTCAAGGAAGTGCAACATGAAGAAAGCGACGCTGACCATCAGCAGCAAAAATTATTCGTCCTGGTCGATGCGGGGCTGGCTGCTGGTCAAATTCGCCGGCTTGCCGTTCGAGGAAAAAGTGATCTCCCCCGACGACCCGGCCATGCGCGCCGAAATTCTGTTGCTGGCGCCTTCGATGCTGGTGCCCTGCCTGACCAACCACGACGTCAAGGTGTGGGACACGCTGGCCATTGCCGAATATCTCAACGAACTGAAACCCAAGGCCGGCATGATGCCCGCCGACATTGCCGCCCGCGCCCATTGCCGCGCGATTTGCGGCGAAATGCATTCTGGCTTTTCTGCACTGCGCTCGGCCCTGCCGATGAACCTCAAGGCGCGTTTCGAAAATCTCAAGATCTGGGCGCGCGCTCAAGCCGACATCGACCGCGTCGTTTCCATCTGGCATGAATGCCTGGAACAATACGGCGGCCCCTATCTGTTCGGCGCCAAACCCTGTATGGCCGACCTGATGTATGCTCCCGTTGTGACGCGCTTCCAGACCTACAACGTCAAGCTCGATAAAACCTGCGCGGCCTACTGCGAACAAATTCTGGCCTTGCCGCACGTACAGGAATGGGTCGAAGCGGCCAAGCTGGAGCATGACGACATCGACGAGCTGGAAGCCGAGTTCTAGCCGCGCCTTGGTCATGGCCGACCTGCGCGGCTCATTCCCACGGTGTCGGCAACGGCGTTTCGCAGACAGCTTCCACGTCGACCGTGCCAAAGTTGGCCGGACCGACAATCTCCAGGTATTCCATGTCCGGCGAATAGTCAAACAGGAAATGCCGAATGCCGGGCCGTTGGTGCACCACGTCGCCGGCCGACACCAGGGTGACCTTGTCTTCATACATGAAGCGCGCCCAACCCTTGGTCATGATCACGATCTGAAAGTCTGCCTCATGTCGGTGCCACCCCGTGCCCGCCTCTGGTGCTTTATTTGCCTTAACAAGGTGCGCGATGACTTTCCCGTTGGTTGCCTCGGCAATGCCGAGGTCGCGATATAGGAAAAAATCGCGCAAACCACCGCTTTGAAAGGCCGTATCGGCCGGCTTGACGTGGGAAAACGTGGTCGATGCAGTGTCGGGCATGGCAACTCCTTTGGCGAAGGTGACTTATTGTGCGTTGCAATAATTGTTCCAGGCGGAGTCATGCGCTGGAGTCGAGGGATGCACATTTGTGGGGCTTGGTTTTGTGAAATGATAAGATTGCCGCATAGCCCCTCCCATCGAACGAACTCCGTAAAGCATGACATCCTTGCGTCACAATCCCCACGACTTGGCCGAAGAATATTCCCTGGTCTTCTGTCGGCAAGGAATATTTGGTCGAAAGGCACATTTGAGACCTTGGGAAGAATTTGACAGCTTTGTCACGCGAAGTCGATATCTGCTCACCACAGTTGATGATAGTTACCTCGACGACCTGTTCAATCTCAAACGGATCGCGCCTGCAAAAGTCGAAACCGGATTCACTGGGGAGGCTTTTGTGACGGCTGCCTGGATTGCCGGATTGCAGAAAAACCGCGCGTTTATCGCGCAGATCGATGACTTGATCAACACTGAAACAAGGATCGGATATTACTCACCTGCATGGTATGCCGCCGGCCTCCTCTTCGACGATCCACAATTGCATACCTTGTATCGACGCGCTTTCGACAGGAAGGAAAACTGCTTCGAAGGCGACCAAAACAGCGAGTCTTGGAGCGGCAGAGCCGATTCTCGCGCATTGGCAATCGTATGCCTCGAATTGATGGATCAACGCCACGGAACCCGCTTCTCGGATGCAGTGCCAAAGGATCTGGGTGAAAGGCAGCGAAATTGGGCTCGAAATCGTATCAGCCGCGTGCTCGATGCCTCGAATGTGCTGAGGGCCGGCTTTAATATCGTCGGACCGGACGACTTGAAGAGCAAACTCAAAACCTTCTTGGCCACGTCAACATCGTTTGACCACCATGCCGTAGGTGCTACGAAGCCGGTCCATATTCGTGCTCACGCAGGCAACACCGACTTGAATGCAATGTGGCAAGAAAAACGCAACGCATTTGCCGAAGAAAACAAGACCTGCGCTAAATTTGGCGTAACTCCGCCTCGTGTCAGGGTCCAGAATTTCAACGATGATTGGCATTGCCTTGCAGAACAAAATCGCCCTCGTGCACGCAACGATGACATCTGTCGGCGTCATGTGCAGACCTATCTGATTTCTTCGAACAGCGATCTGTTTTGGCTTTGGGTTGGCGGACGAGCAGCAACGAGTTTCGTCGACATTCTTGGCGCGCTGGAGTTGGACCTACATTATCGGCTCCCTGCGAATTTCGTCGACTTTCTTTACGAAAAACTTGCAGGGATGATATCTTTCAATGCGGACGCGATGACGCAGCATGCCTATGACCTGCTGCTGCGAAGCGGCACCTACGATGACAAAGCCCGAAGACTATTGCAAAGTGCAGAGGCTTTGAGGATGCACTCAACAGAACATGATGATTATCCCGGTGTCCAAATGCCTGCGACATAGGGATAGCCCTCACGGGTTAATGGCAATACATTCAGGAACAACATGACTGAAATCTACATCAGCACCGACGTCGAAACCGACGGCCCGATACCCGGACCGCATTCGATGCTAAGCATGGGTTCGGCAGCCTACACTGCTGACAAGACGCTCGTTTCTACGTTTTCCGCCAACTTCGAAACGTTGCCGGGCGCAAGCGCGCATCCAAAGACAGCCCAATGGTGGACCACCCAACCTGAGGCATGGGCCGCCTGCCGCAAGGATCTGGAATCGCCGGAAGCGGCAATGACGCGTTACATTGCGTGGATCAAATCACTGTCCGGCAAGCCAGTCTTTGTCGCCTACCCGGCCGGCTTCGATTTCCTGTTCGTGTATTGGTACCTCATGCGCTTTGTCGGCGACAGCCCGTTCAGCCATTCCGCGCTCGACGTCAAGTCATTCGCCATGGCGGTCATGAAGAAGGATTACCGCGAGAGTACAAAAAAGAATATGCCGAAGCACTGGTTCGACAAAATGCCGCATACGCATGTTGCGTTGGATGATGCGATTGAACAGGGGGCGTTGTTTTGCAATATGCTCAGGGAAAGTCGTTCGTAACATGGCACGCCAACCATGAACATTCAATTCATCGCGACAAAGGTGTTTGCCGGCACGGAAGAAAATTCTTGGACTGTCGGATTTGCCGATCACGAATTCGAGACCAAAGAATATCTTTTCCTCCAACGGGCAAGCGTCGTCGAACAACAGGACGTTGATATCGGCCATGACAGCTATCATGTCGAAATCAATGATCAGTCTTGTTCCTGCTATGGCGGAATCGAGTCAGCCAAGCTGTGGCGAAACCGTATTGAAATCGCATTCTTGCCGAAGGCAAGCACCGTATTGCAGAACACCAAGATTGTGAAAATCCAATTTGATGTTGACGACTTAACCTTTGCGGCTTTGAGCAATCACCTTGCCCTTGTATTATCCGGCGTTGACATCTTCCAGCGCTGCGAATAATTGTCTGCGAACGGTGAAGCGGATCTGCCTCTCCGTTCCGTGCCTTGAACGCCAAGCCCTTTTGCGGACATCATGCGCTTCGCTGCAGCATCTGGCCCATGAGCTCGTGAATTTTGTTGATCGCCTTGAGCGGTCGCACCATCACCTTGAAATGGGTGATGTGCCCCGATTCGTTCCACGTGATCATATCAACCCCATTGATGACAACGCCATCGCAGGTCGATTGAAACTCGAGCACCGCCGAATTCGGGCCTTGCCACTCGTTGAGGTATTTGAACGTTTCATTGTTCAGCACATGCATCGCGGCGGTCAGGTATTTGGTCGTGACGGCTTTCCCGACTTGCGGCGTGTGTACCAGGGGGGATTCAAATACGGCGTCGTCGGCCAGTAGTGCCTGCAGTAGCGATGCGTCGCGCGAGCGGACGATATCGTGCCAGCGGTCAAGTACGGTTGCGCTCATGGGGTCTCCTGTTATGAATATCAATTTTGGGTTGTCTCGACCAAAATCCGTTTGCGTCATCATACCAGTTACCCACACGTGCAGAAAATCGTGGTCGCCGACGGCAACAGAATTCGTAGGCTGGGACGCCTCCCAGTCGACATTCCTTTTACTTACCGAGATCACAAAAAAAAAGACGGGACGCGATTCATTGCGCGCCCCACCCGTCCATTTCAACAAGCTACCACACGGCGCTTATAAATTCCCATCGCTTCGCGAAATCGTCCCCCGCTTCATCTTGCCGGCGCCGTCATCTCGCGATTGCCCGAAGCCGTGGATAGGATGTCGAGTACGTGCCCGGCAGATAAACCCGGCACGAACGGACTCCCAGGGAACGCTTACGATACCAACTACGCGTCGCACCTCACTGATCCTGACGCGGTGGCCTGCATGCCATCGGCATTTTCTCCCGTGCGCCGCCCTTGGCACCATATCCATTGTTTCCATCGGGCACAGATGCGGGGTGCGGCGGCGGCACGAAGCAAGCACCGGCCAATTGCTCGCCTCGACGGCCGACGAAGCTGCATGCCGCGCCGGCCGCCTTGTTGGCGCATGCCGCAATGGCTTCCCGTGGCGGGCCATGTGGATGGTCACCCCCCTTTTGATCAGGCGGACCACTTTGCCCAGATTGTGCCGGCGCAGCGCCAGCCAACAAGCCAAGCGAAATGCCGAGCAAGGTGCAGCGAATGAATTGGGGCGATAAGAAATGCCCAAGCGGGTTCATGGTTCTCTCCTGGTCGGTAGTAAGCAAGATGCCGAGGATGATCTTGAGCCGGAATCATGAACGAATTATGGAGCACGGCTGGAAATTTGGCGCGCAGTTGGAACACGGCAGCGCCATGCCGGCACGCTCCTACCTCGGACCAAGTCGAATTGACTTGGTCCGAGTGCCGTCTTATCCAATCATCCCATCATGGCTTCGTGATGTTAGCCGACAGACCGGTCGGCTGAGTGAGGATATAGTTGCCTGCCGATGCGCCGCCAAGCGTATCGGAGACGATCACGGGGATCGCTATGCCGATGTTGGGCGAGATGAAGTTGCCCAGCGAAATCAGCGTCACCACGTCGCCCGGCAACACGCCCTGCAGATGACCCGCAGTCAGCGGGTCGAGTGTCGAGCCGTTGTAGACGATGTTAGTGGCGCGCTGGCCGATCACGGTGAGCACGGCCTGGGTGATATTGCCGGTCACATTGCTTGGCTGCACCAGGGTGTAGTTACTTGCACTGGTACCCGAGATGGTGTCGGCAGTGGTCACGGCCACACCAATGCCGGCGTTCTTCGAGACAAAGGCGCCTGCCTGGTTCAGCGTGACGCTATCACCTGCTATCAGGCCGCTCAGGACGCCGCCACTCAGGGTCGCCGCCGTTGTGCCATTGTAGGTTCTGGTCGTCGCGCTTTCTCCCGTGACGGTCAGCGCCGCCGGGGTGATGTTGGCGCTGGTGGTGGCACTGGTGTTGCCCAGTGTGTAGTTGCCGGCGTCGGTGCCTGTCATGCTGATACCCGATACCGATACCCGTATGCCGGTGCCGACGTTCTTGCCGGCAAAGGTGGCTGAGGTGTCGCTGAAGCTGACGGCGTCGCCTGCGATGACGCCGGTGCCGGCGAGTTTGACGGTGTCGTTGACTGTGCCGTTGTACACCATGTTGGTGCCGCTGGCGGCCACTGTGATGGCCAGCGGGGTGATGTTGGCATGCAGGGTGCCGGTCGGTTGCACCAAGGTGTAGTTGCCGGCCGACGTGCCTGCAAGGCTGTCGGCGACTGTCACGGCTATGCCGGTGCCGACGTCCTTGGAGGCGAAGGTGCCGGTCTGGACCAACGTGACGGCGTCACCCGCAATGGCGCCGACCAGGCTGCCGCCGGTCAGTGGGTCGACGGTGGTGCCGTTGTAGACGCGGTTGGTTGCGGTTTCTCCGGTGACGGTGACGCTCAGCGGGGTGATGCTGGCTGTCACGTTGGCCGGTTCCACCAGCTTGTAATTGGCGGCAGCGGTGCCGCTCAAGGTGTCGGCCACGGTGACGGCGACGTTGGTGCCGACATTCTTCGAGGCGAAGCTGCCTGCCTGGTTCAGTGTGACGCTGTCGCCTGCCAGTACGCCGACCAGACTGCCGCCGTTCAAGGTAGCAGCTGTGGTGCCATTGTAGACTTTGTCGGCGGCTGTTTCACCCGTGACTGTCAACGGCGCCGGGGTGATGCTGGCGCTGGTGCTCGCGCTTTGGCTGGCCAGTTTGTAGTTGCCGGCATCGGCGCCGGACATGCTGAGGCCCGACACGGTGACGGCAAGGTTGGTGCCGACGTTTTTACCGGCAAAGGTGGCCGAGCTGTCGCTGATGGTGACGACGTCGCCGGTCACGATGCCGCTGCTGCTTAGTTTGACGGTGTCGTTGACGGTGCCGTCATAGACCTTGCTGGTGCCGCTGGCGGTAACGGTAATGGTGGCCGGGGTGATGTTGCCTACGACGCTGGTCGGTTGTACGAGCGTGTAGTTGGTTGCACCGGTGCCGGTAATGAGGTCGTTGACGTTGACGGCGACGCCGGTGCCGGCATTTTTGGAGGCGAAGCTGCCGGTCTGGGTCAAGGTGAGGTGGTCTCCCGCTACTAAGCCGACCAGTTGTCCGCCGCTCAGGGTGGTGGCGGTGGTGCCGTTATACACCTTGGTAGCGGCGGTTTCACCCGTCACGGTCAAGGTCGCCGGTATGATGCTTGCACTGGTCGTGGCGTTACGGTTGGTGAGCGTGTAATTGCCGGCATCGACGCCGGACATGTTGATGCCGATGACGTTGACAGCCAGGTTGGTACCGACGTTCTTGTTGGCGAAGGTCGCGGCACTGTCAGTGAACGAGAGGGCATCGCCTGCAACCACACCACTACTGGTCAGTGTGACCGTGTCGCTAGTGGTGCCGTTGTAGACGATGTTGTTGCCGGTTGCGACAACGGTCACGGCCAGCGGTGTGATGTTGGCGATGAGACGGCTCGGTTGCACGACGGTGTAGTTGCCGGCATCGGTGCCGCTCAGGGTGTCGGCTGCTGTCACGACGATGCCGTTGCCGACGTTTTTGGAGGCGAAGCTGCCTGTCTGGTTGAGCGTGACATTGTCGCCGCTGACGACGCCGCTCAGGCTGCCGCCGGTGAGGGTGGCGACGGTGCCGCCGTTATAGACCCGGCTCGCTGCGCTTTCGCCGATGACGGTAAGGGTTGCCGGGGTGACGTTGGCCACAAGTCCGGTCGGTTGGACCAATGTGTAGTTGCCGGCGCCAGTGCCGCCGAGGCTGTCGGCGGCCGTGACTGTCAGGCCGGTGCCGACATTTTTGCTGCCGAAGCTGCCGGCCTGTGTGAGCGTGACGCTGTCGCCGCCGATGACGCCAACCAGGCTGCCGCCGCTGAGCGTGTCGCTCACGTTGCCGTTGTAGACTTTGTTGGTGGCGGTTTCACCCGTCACGGTCAGCGTCGCCGGGGTGATGTTGGCGCTGGTCGTGGCAGTGGTGCTGACGAGGGTGTAGTTGCCGGCGTCGGCGCCGGAGAGGCTGATGCCCGACACCGTGACCTTGACGCCGGTGCCGGCGTTCTTGCTGGCGAAGGTGGCCGAGGTGTCGGCCAGGTTGACGACGTCGCCTGCCACGATGCCCGCCGAAGACAGCGTAACCGTGTCATTGAGGCCGCCGTTGTAGGCGCGGTTAGCGCCAGTGGCGCTCACCGTCAAGGCCAACGGCGTGATGCTGGCGGTCAGACCTGTTGGCTGCACAAGAACGTAGTTCGACGCGGCCGTGCCGTTGAGAGTATCGGACGCGGTGACGCCCAAGCCGGTGCCGACGTCCTTCGACGGGAAGGTGCCCGCCGAGTTCAGCGTCACGTTATCGCCATTGACTAGGCCAACCAGAGTGCCTCCCGTCAGGGTTGCAACGTTGGTACCGTTGTAGACTTTGTTGGCCGCCGTCTGACCAGCAATTGTGAGCGTTGCCGGGGTGACGTTCCAGCTTGCGGCGTTACCGGCCGCGAGTGTGAAGCTTGGGTTGTTGACACTGAGACCGCCGGAATAGGCAATCTGGTAGCTGCCGACATTGAAGGACGACAATGGAGCGCCGGACCACAACGCCGTACCGGTCGGTGACGCGTCGTTGATGACGAAGCCGGAGCCGATTACAGGTGAGGTATCCAGAATGTACCCGGTGGCGCCGGCTGCGGCACCATAGACGCTGCTGCCGCCGATTGGATCGACGTAAAGCGTCACGGCTTGCACAACACAGCCGCTCGCGGTGGCGCAAAGATACGGCGCGCCACCGTTGATCGTCGGCGAGTTGTTCCAGACCCGCCCGGTTACAAAATCCCATCCCGGATTGACGTTGCCATTGGCTGCCGTGGCACTGGTGAAGTTGGTCTGCTGCTGCATGTCTGCCCCGCTCATGCCCCACACCGCGCCGGCTACATCGGCCTGGCCGCCGATGCCGGTCCGCCCTCCATCGTTGGCGCTGTCGTAGAAGCTGTAGGTGACCTTGCCCTGGTTGTTACTTCCGACCAAGGCACCCACGTTGATACTCCCGCCGACACCGCCTGTAGAATAACTGGCGTTGATACTGCCGCCATAGTTGTATCCCACCAAACCGCCAATATTGCTGTTGCCGGTGACATTGCCGGTGGAATAGCTGTCGCCGATCGTCGCGCCGTTGTAATTTACTCCGACCAAGCCCCCAACGTTACCCGTACCACTGACGTTACCCGTTGCGTAGCTGCTGTTGACCTCGCCGTGATTACTCATACCGACCAAACCGCCGACGCCCTGGCCGCCCGATATGGCACCGCTGGCGTAGCTGGTGTTCACCATGCCGCGGTTGAGGCCTACCAGCCCGCCGTCGCCGCTGCTGCCGCCAGTCCCAGTCAGGCTGCCGGTGGCGTAGCTGGCATTGATCGCGCCATCGTTTGTTCCGGCCAGCCCACCCGAAAAAATGAGTGAGCCGAAAACTCCACTCACGTTGCCGGTCGCGTAGCTGTTGCTGACGGTGTAATAGTTATGGCCGACCAGGCCGCCGACATCCGTCGCCCCGAAAACGAGACCAGTCGCAGAGCTGCCGCTGATCGTGCCTTTGGTGCTGGCCAAATCGCCATTGACGCCAGCCAGGCCGCCAACTTCGGCATTGCCGGACACGGTGGCAGTAGTATGGCTATTACTGATCGTGCCGTAGTTTGCTCCTGCCAGTCCACCAACGCCGTGCCCGGCGCTGCCATTGGTGCCAAAGACGTATGTGATTGCGCTGCCGGAGACGTAGCTGCCGTCGATCGTTCCCGTGTTGCGCCCTGCCAGGACACCGATCATGTTTTGTCCGCTGGTCACGCCGGCGCTGACATAGCTGTTGACGATCGTACCGTTATTGGTACCCACCAAGCCGCCGGTGGCACTGGTCGCGTTGATGCTACTGCCGATCACGTTTCCGCCGCTGAGCAAGATGTCATTAATGACCGCTGCGCTGCCTGTCACACCGAACAAGCCGACATCACCGGCGGAATTCGGCAGATTGATCGCAGGACCATCGACGGCGAAGTGATTGCCGTAATAGGTACCGGTAAAGTTCGCGGTGGTGTTGCCAAGCGGGATGAAGCCAGTCGACATCCAGACATCGGACACACCAGAGCCGGGTCTGGTACCCGACATATCGGCCCTCGTAGTCTGCGAGTAATTTGCGCCCAGCGCCATGGCAACAAGCTGCAATTGGTGGCCGTTGCTGACCATCGTCGAATACTCGGACGTGAGCATCGGATAGGTTCCGCCCGATGCGCCGCCTGCATTGTTGAGGCCGCCATCGACGTCGACCATGACCCAGCTGTTGCCCGTTGCGCCCGGTGTGGTGGAGAAATTGAATCCAGCGTAGTTTGATGCAGTCTGCATGGCGGCAGTCGCCAAGCCGGTGCCGCCCATGGAGGAGGATTGCCCCGATGTCTGCGTGTTCCAATAGCTGTTGGTGACCGTGCCGTTTTGCTTGGTGCCTGCCACCAGGCCACCCACACCGGTCGTGCCGGACACCGAGCCGACGGCATAGGTATTGATGATCGTGCCGTAGTTGCCGCCGGCAAGGCCGCCGGCGTCGATGGCCCCGACCACGTTGCCTGTTGCGTAGCTGTTGGAGAGCGTGTCGTTATTGTTGCGCCCGGTAAGCCCGCCGGAGAATGTTCCGGAAGAATTGACGTTACCCGTCGCATAGCTATTGCTGAGTGTGGAATAGTTTTCGCCGACCAGACCGCCCACTTCATTGTGGCCGGTAACGTTTCCGGAAGCATGGCTGCCGATAACCGTGCCGGTAAAATTCATCCCGACCAGGCCGCCGACGTAATCGCCGCCACTTACGGTGCCGATCGAAGCGCTGTTGCTGACGATGCCGCCGTAGTTGCTTCCCAAAAGGCCGCCAACGCCGTATACGCCGTTGCTGTTTCTCTCGGTTACCGTTCCGAATGCAAAGACATTGGCGATCGTGCCCTCGTTGCGTGCGACCACGCCGCCGACCATGTCGACTCCGCTCACCAAGGTAAAGGCGGTGACGTTTTTGATCGTTCCTTGATTGTCGTAGGCCAGTCCGCCGATACCATAGTGCCCGGTCACCATGGCGCCGATCAGTTGGAGGTTTTGCACAACGCCCGTCGTTCCAATTGTGCCGAACAAGCCCAAATGGTCCACCGTAGGCATATTGATGCCGGTATTGCTGATTTCATGGCCAAGGCCTTCGAGGGTCCCGGTGAAAGGCGAACTCGAGCTGCCGATCGGGAAGAAACCCTGTCGGTTGTTCCAGCTCTGGGACGGGGCCCCATCGATATTGCTGCCCAATGCATAATGGCCGCTCAGGTTGCCACTGGCCGCTATACTTTGCAAGCTCGGCGAACTCGGGGTCATCGTGGTGTCGTAGGAATTGCCCAAACTGTTGATCACCGTGTAGACTTGGCCGGCAATGGTCAAGCTCGGCGTGGCCCCGGACAAGGTGATCGATATGCCATTGCCATAATATTCGTTGCCGAGGCCATAGGCGAGATTGAAGGTACCGGTGCCGCTGGCCGCTTCGCCGCCGTTGGCCGTGTTTGGGTTGATCACCAAACCAGCCGTGTTGCCGGTTGCCGTTACATTGGCGTTGAAGTTGACGTTGTTCGATGCAGTCAGCGTCAATATCGTATTTGCGCTCCACGACACCGTGTCATTGATATTGATATCGCCCGAACCGGCATTCTTGCCTGCGCTGCTTTGCAGTGTGGCATTGGTCGTGGCCAGTTCGCTCGACAGCGTTGCACCGGTGATGTCGCCGCTGCCGTCTGCTGCCACCGTGAAATCTTGCGGGTCGACCAGCCAGCTGCCGGTCTTGCCGTGCGCGGCCAGCGTGGTGATGATTGTGCCATTGGCCACCTTGACATTGGCCGCGCTGGTTTCGATCGCCCCACCGTCGCCGCCGTTCGGCGCCGACGCATCGAGCGTGCCGCCCACATTGACTGTGCCGGCGTTCATGCCACCCAGCAGTTCGATGGTGCCGTTGTGGTTTTCCACCGTTCGCGCTTCGATCACGCCGGTGTTGTTGACGACAGACGCCAGCAACGAATTCTTTGCGCCTGCGGTCATGATGACTTGTCCGCCGTCGGCCTGGATCAAGCCGCCATTTTCCGCCAGGCTTTGCAGCACGCTTTTGTCGACCTGCATGTGCACCAGGCTGTTGCCGTTGAAGCTTAACGTGACGGCATTGCCGGCGCCGAGCGCCACGCTGCCCAGTTGCGCCGTGATGGTGCCTTGGTTGGCAACATGATTGCCGATGAGGGCGACATAGCCGCCGTTGGCGGCGTTGATCGTGCCTTGATTGATGACGCTGCCGCTGCCGTTCCCGTTGAACGCGCGCGTGTTGCCGGCCGCAGTGCTGTCGTTGATGTCGAGTGTGGTGGCAACCAGGCCGCCGACGTTGACTTGTGCGCCTTCGCCGAACAGGATGCCGTTCGGGTTGATCAGGTAGACCTGCCCGTTGGCGTTGATGTGCCCGAGGATGACGCTGCCGTTGTTGCCGGCGATGCGATTGACTGCAATGGCGCTGGCCGAAGGTTGCAGGAAGTTGACCGTTTCCTGCGAACCGACATTGAAACTCTGCCAGTTGATCGACAGGTTCTGGCTCGATTGATTGATCGTTGTCGTATTACCCGACTGGGCAATGCTGCCTGCGCCTGATGTCACTTGCCCACCGCCCGGCCCCGCCTGTGCCAAGCCGGCCGTCAGCGCAAGCGCCGCCGCTACCAGTTTGCGCGAAGACGATTTGCCTCGTCCCTTGACGTTTTCCGCCACAACCACCCAGGTGCGCAGAACATGACTCCAGATGACGCGATAGACGTGATTCAGCGATGCTTGTTTCAAGGGATGGCCTTTGCTTTCAATATCTGGTTGCTAAAAAATTCGAATCTCAAGAACGCTGTTCGACAGTTCTCATGCTCTTTGAGGGGCAATGATCTATACAAACTCTTGTGGTTTAAACACTACGAACGCGAGGCACAAGTCCAACAGCAGGCGCAATTATCAAAGATCGCTGGATACAAACGTATCGAGTGACGTTGATATTGCCAAGGTGCTTAACTACGAGCCCGTTTTGCAGAGATCGCGTCTCTCTGGCTCAGCTTTCGAGTAGAGGGGGGAAGACGGTATTCACGCCCCGAGATTATCTTATGCCAACTTGATAAATTCAACGGAAATCGGCGCAAATGTCATGAAGAATTGTTAAATAAAGTGATGGACAATGAAAACCGAACAATCTCCAGGTTAAATTTGAGTTCTCATTGCTCAGGCAGCATACATGTACCATTGAAAGTTATCATTTACATACGCAATTTATTAGGCCAACTACAGCCGGAAAGTTTGCAGTGCCGTATGCAGGCGCGCAGCCTGGTCCTTGAGGTTTTCCGCCGCGGCTGCACTCTCTTCCACCAGTGCGGCATTTTGCTGCGTCGATTGGTCCAGCCGGTCCACGGTTTGCCCCATCGACGCAATGATCGAAGTCTGAGTCTGAGCCGCAGCCTCGCACTCGGCCACCAGCGCGGCAACCTGTTCGATTGAGTGCACGACTGCCTGCATGCTGTCGCCTGTGCTATTGACCAATTTCGCGCCGGTCTCAACCTGGGCAACCGAATCTGTGATCAGGCTCTTGATCTCTTTGGCCGCCGACGCACTGCGCTGCGCCAGGTTGCGCACTTCAGTTGCGACTACGGCAAAGCCACGCCCCTGTTCACCGGCGCGCGCGGCTTCCACAGCTGCGTTCAAGGCGAGAATGTTGGTCTGAAAGGCAATGCCATCGATCACGCCGATGATGTCCGCAATCTTCCTGGAAGACCCGCTCACCTCGGCCATGGCCTCCATGGTCTTGCCAACCAATGCGCCGCTACCGTGCGCACGCCGGGTGGCCTCCTCGGCGAGGTGCTTGGCACGATCCAGTGTTTCGCCGATCCTGGCGGAATCGCTCATGTCGCGCATGGCATAACTGGCACGTTGCAGTTCCGCACTCGTTTCCTCGGTCCGGACACTGAGATCCTGATTGCCTGAGGCGATCTCGGCAGCCGCTGTGGCCACATGTCCCGCACCGTCGCGCACGGTGGCGAGCAAGTTGCGCAGGGCATCCTGCAGGCTGCGAAACGAAGACAAAGCCATGATTGCCGCGTCGTTGCCTTCCACAGCCACCGGCACGGTCAGGTCGCCGCTCGCCATGCGCGATGCGTTGGACACGAGGCCGACCAGGAAACCCTTGACGCTGAGCGCGCCGCTAAGATAGACCACAAACGCCAGCACGGCAAAGGTAGCACTCGACCCCAGCGTCGCGCCGGCTCCCCAGCCTCGAAATACGCCGAGACCGACGCACACTTGAGAAGCGATCAAAAACGCGGTGAACAGGGCGAAACGCTGATTGAATGACAGATTGATCATGACAGGATGCTCTCCACAAAATTTGGCAAGATCGTGCGGAACAGGGGGCCAGATTTAGTCGTCTGCGCAACCCCCGTTAACATAGGCATGGTTGCACAAAACATGTCTACTCGCAACTGAAGAGGCCAAGAAGCAACAGCTTCTGCACAGATATGCGCGCCAGTATGCGCAGATAATTTCGAACCGATTCCGGAACTTCCAATCTGCACGCAAGTCGAAGCGAACAACTCCGATCCGGCGAGGGAAGGCCAGTAGCGTGAACACAAACAAATTGAGCGATACGCGCTGGCCACCCGATCGCAGGGATATGCGTGCGTTCGTGCTTTTCATGGCTGCCGTTTTGCATTTGGCAGTGCTATACAATCTGCACACGAGCAAGTTGCGTGCTCAAGTAGCGCGACAGCCTCGTACCGACGAAGACGAAAGCCTGACCATGGTATGGATCAATCAGGAGAAAAGACCGCGCGAGGCGGCACCAAAACCAACCACGCCCAGGAATCGCGCGGCAATGCAGCAATCGGCGCGCGCCACAGCGCCCTCAGCAAACAAACCGGAAGCCAAGACCGCCGCTGCAGTAGATGCTCCTGCAGCAGGGCCAAGGGTGAGTCCACCCCGCCGCCTCGATCCGCTGCAGATTCTCAACAGTGCCGGCGC
Organism: Burkholderiaceae bacterium; assembly: GCA_036561005.1. Classification (GTDB taxonomy): domain Bacteria; phylum Pseudomonadota; class Gammaproteobacteria; order Burkholderiales; family Burkholderiaceae_D; genus PKWO01. The sequence goes on from DATBQE010000021.1 coordinate 16,108, forward strand.
CGATGCAAGCAAATTCGATCACGAACATCCCGAGGAGAAAATTGTCGCGACGGGACCTCGGCTCGCATCGTTGGAGTCCCGAATTGAAGACGCATTGGCGAACGGAAAGCCACCGCCAAAATGGTACGAAAGCGCGCGAATCGAGGAAATTTCTTCGGGCGGACAACTCGACGCAAGCACCAGGATATATAAAATCACAACCTTCGCGGGGTCATACTGCGTTACCTATCATGACAATGAACCACCGGTCAAATCGTTGTGCCCTATCCGGTTCTGAGTTCAAACTGGACTCGCCCTCGCGCCCACCCACCGGTTCCTGAAAACTCAGCGCCGCTATAATAGCGCCGCCCCATTCGCCAGGCAGATTCAGGGTCCGCAGCGGCCTGCGGCAAAAGCGCCATCGCGAAGATGTCGCCGCTTGTCGTCTTCAAATATCCAACGCCAAATGCCAGAGCGCGCCGATCGCTTCCGCGCGCAACAAGACCTGCTTGTATTCTTCAAGGTCTTCGAGCAAATCGTCGGGCGCCTCGAACGTATCGCGGTTTTGTTCAATCTGTTCCATCAACGCGTCGATCAGTTCCACGCCGGCTTGCGGTTCGAACCACAGGTTCCCGTCTTCTTGGCCTTCGGGGTATTCGATTTCCTCGCCCAGCAGGTCGGCAAAGTCGTCTGCAGACTGGCCCATGAACGAGTCCAGCTTCGCCAGACCTGCTTCGTCACACAGTGCATCGAGTTCATCGATGGCGCGCGCGACCGCTTTGCCGTTGACGAAGGTATCGAAACCAGGCTCGTCATTGTCAAGTACGATGTAGTAAGCAACACCCATGGTGCAATCTCCCTTTTGGAATCGGAACCGCCTCAATATTATTCGCAATCGTCTGCCAAACGGTAATTTCCGTCAATTGGCACGCGTATCGCGGCCGCTATTGGCGAGAACGAATTTGTCACATATCTGACAGAATCTGGCGTCCGGCGCCGTTACTTCTTGCCAAGCCGGCGGAATTATTTCATGCTGTCCCAAGCATTGCATGGCATTGCTACGTGCAGGCCTGCGCTCTCCAACCTTTATAAGTGAAACATGAACACTACCCGGAATTGCATTCTGACGTTGGCAATGGTTGGTTTGGCTGTCACGGGTTGCACGAGCTTGCGCGACCGTGGGCCGTCCGCCGACCAAGCCAAATCCGGGCTATCCGGCCTTGGAACGATCAGCGGCACGCCGTCGACACAGGACAGCAATCTCACGCGCTCGCAGATCCTGATTCGCAGCGGCGTAGAATTTCTGCGCAAAGGCGAAATCGACAAGGCTCAGGAAGTATTCAACACTGCGCTCAAGTTCGACATCGACAACGCATCGCTGCATTTCCTCAATGCCCTCACCTATCACCAGGGCTATCTGCGTGGCGATGCCGACAAATTTGAACTGGCCAAGGCCGGCTACCACACGGCACTGCAACGCGATAGCTCACTTGACGAGATCGCCTACCTGCAATTAGGCAGGCTCTACCTCGACGCCAGAGACGCCGCAGCAGCAAAACAAGCCTTCGCCATGTCAGTCGATGCCAACCGGCAGTCGGCCGATGCGCTCTACGGACTCGCGCAGGCCGCTGCACTTGACGGTGACGAAGCCACCTCCTATTGGGCAACCGGCGAATTGGACCGCATCAAGTGGAACAATCCGGATCTATACCGGCTCAAGGCAATGCAAGCGGCCCTGGCACGCCAGCCTGAGCGCGCACACGCCTACGCAGCGGATTACACAAAAGCGACGGAAGACCGAGAGGACGCAAAATATGTACGGGGCCGCGTCAATCAGCTATTGGCAATCAAGACCTCGCTTGACGATGTGAGCGGTGCCGACACCAGGCCGAAAAGTATAGCGTTGGAAGAAACCAGGCCGAAGACAGCAGCATCGGCCAAGACAACGGTATCATCGACCAGCAAGCCGATGGAAAAGGCAGCCGATAGCAAGCCCGCGTCACCGACCACTGACGAGCCCGATGCGCCGCAGATCAAAAAATGGTTCCGCTGCGACAAATCACCTGAAATTCCCGCCCGCGCCATCGTCAATGCCGGCGTACCGGGCGCCAATGATGAAAACATCACCACCGGCCCCCTGCCTGCGCCCTGTCCCGGCGAAACACCGAGAACCGCCGTCATTGACGTGACCATGATCCAAACCCAGGAAACCAAGGGTAGAAACTTCGGCATCAACCTGTTGCAAGGTCTGTCGGCGATTTTCACGCTGCAGCGCGCGCGCACCTTCACGCAAAGCACCAATGTCCACGAAGAAGTTCAGACCAACAACTTCGTCATTGCGAATGCGGTCGACAACACCATTGACGTGCTGCGCTATTCACTCAATATTGCCAATGCCGCCTACATCAAGAACGATGTCGTGGCGCGTCCCAGTCTCGCCGCCATCGATCGAGTGCCAGCCGTGTTCTTCAGCGGTGCGACCATAACGCTCGGCATTGCCGGCGTGGGCGGTGGCGCCAGCACCGTCGTGGACAAGCCGGTTGGCGTGAGCCTGACCGTCACGCCGACCTTCATCGACGACGACAACGTGCTGCTGTCGATGCGTGCCACGCGCTCCTTCATCGAGACCAACCTGGTGCCGGCCGGCACGTCCGTGCTGTTGCAACAGTCGCGCAATTCGATCTCTGCCAGTTCGAAACTCAAGTTTGGCGAAACTTTCGTTGTCAGTGGATTGATGGCGCAGCAAAATACGCTGTCTGAATCGGGCACGCCGCTGTTGCAGGATGTGCCCTTGCTGCAATATCTGTTCAAGCAATCCGAGAAACTCGATACCAGCCTGCAGATCATCACCCTGATCACACTGCGCCGTACTCCCGGAAATGATGCAACAAACGATTCCAGTAAGACCGGGCAGGCGGGCGCGCCGCATAAACTGAGCGCCACAGTCAACGAATATGTGCGTCTTCAGTCCCTGGCGCCAGTCACGGACGATGTTTTGAACACGCTGGCGGCCAATCACCATGAATACCGCCAGCTGAGGGACAAAGACGTCGTGCGGGAAAGCACAGGCTCACAATCGAAGTTGCCGAGCATTCTCGATGAATTCAAGGAGATGATCTATTAGAACTCATTCCATAAATAGACGCCTGTGCAAACGGTCTATTTGGGATGGCGCGCTAGGCGTGTCGCGCCGCACAGGGTGGGCCCCTGTGCAAGCGGCACAACAACGCGCGACGCCCAAATAGACCGTTCCCTCTGGGTTTCCGCCAGAAAGGGCGCTGGCCGCGTTGCGCTCCTTGCTCGTAGCCCGCTACGAGACGCGTCGCACGCCTTGCCAGCGCCCTTTCTGGCAGAAATGCATCAGGTGCCTATTTATGGAATGAGTTCTACCGAAATTGCTGAAGTTGGCCTTCGCCCTCATTCATCGGGCATCTCTAAAACCGTTGCGAACGACCTGGCGTGGCCCGGCTCACGTTCGGGTAGAGAAGCGCAGCCGTACAACTGTACGGTGAGCGTCGCAGGCCAGAAATCGCGCCGCAGGAGATTTTTAGTGGCGCCCTACATTAATTTGTCGCAAGTCTCTTGTGACACAGTCTGCTGTTCCAGGGCCGGATCGAAACCGTGCAAGGCGTCGCGCGCCTCGCCCACATCCTTGCTCAATTCGGTCAAATAACGGCTTCGCTCTTCGCTCTGCCACTCGGCATCGGAAAAAACGTTGGGCGAATAGGCCTTGCTGGTGTATACGCTGCCCTCAAGGCGCGGCACAAGCAGGCGGTCCGGGTCGGCATTTTCCTTGAGCAGGTAACCGTCGACATCACGCAAGGTCAAAGGGAACGACGGGGCGAGGTCAGTCAGCAATTTGCCGAACACGGTGAGCTTCACGTCCTGGCTGCCTTGTCCCAAAACGTCATTAAAGGTTGCCAATGCCACCGGCCTGCCCTGGGCATCTTCGACCCTGCCTGTGACGACGTAACGCCCAGGCATCAGGACGTTGGCGCGCAGATGAAAATTCAATGATCCGCCCTCGGTCGACTCGTGGATCGGGCCGTTCCAGTTTGCCGGCGTATCGGGCGAATAGATGACGTCGTAAGACAGCGTGCCCGATTTATCGCCGACGTTATAGCTGACGTCGATCCGTATCGTGCCGTTGAAGCCCGCCAGATTGGTCTGGCGCGGCGTCAGGCTGCCGGTGTACCCGTTCTCGCCGGTCCCGCCGTCGCCATTGAAATCGACTGAGACCTGGGCAAGGGCACGCGTAGCGCCAAAGGCCAGGCCATGGGCCACTGCTCCGGTCACAAACATCGGCAAGGGCGTTCCGTCCGTATTCAGGGCGCGCAAGGCAAAATTGACCGTTTCGCCGGATGCCATGTAAACACGACTTTGCGACGACTGAATCTGGATATTGTTTTGCGCGCTGCCGTCGGTGGCATGCATGGGCCGCAGCTCCGTCACCGGACGATTGGGATACATCTGATCATTTTGTTCGGCGAGAGGCCTTGAATTGTTGGGATAGCGCGTCCGCTCGCGATATGTGCACAGACTGCGATTGACTTCGCCATAATGTTGCACCAATTGCTGGGCGCGGACCTTCTTGTCCTCCTGGATGGGAGTTGCGGAGTCAGCGCTGCCGTTCGTGCGCAACCACGCAAAATCCGAGCCGTCCCTGCCAGGCGCGCCGCCGGTCCCGCCGCCGGGCGCGGCAGCAGGTGCAGCGACGACCCAGAATGCGATACCCGCCGCGCAAAGGACTGCCGCAACGCCGAGCAGAAACAAGCGCCGCCAAAGCGGCGCCAGCGACCTCCACCATGCCTTCATTGCGTCGATATCGTGACGTCAGTTGGCATTGGTCACGACGTCGCGCAGCATCACCGAAATGATGCCTTGCCAATTACCGTTGCTGTAGTGATTGTACGACTCGCCATCATCGCGGAAAGAGACCGAATGCATGCTCCATTTCTGCGAGCCGCCTTCATTGGCCGCGGTGCCCAGGTTCAAGTCGTTGCACAGCCAGTCAGACGGATTGCAAAATGAAGCACCACTGGACCCGGATACGCCGCCAGAGCTATGGTAGGCGATTGCCGAATCGTCCTGGCCCGGCAACAGGAAGGAATATGCAGCGCCCTTGGCTCCGGCATACATATAGAACCAGACGTTATGCGTGTCATTGTGGTTGTACATGGCGCGCGCCGTGGTGGTGCGCAGGTCCTTGACCAGCGGTTCGGACAATGCCCAAGAGCCCAGATCGGCCAGTTCCGAGCCGCCCGCCGCGCCGCCTGCTGCGCGCACCCACTTGATGTTCCAGCCTGTTTGGGAGGTGCCGTCGGAATTGCTGCATTGTCCACCCGAGTTTGGCGTCGGCGTTTTCTTCATGCGCGCCGTGCCGCCGTAGTTTGCCAAGGTGTAACCCATCATTAAATCACCGGCACTATGCACTGCCACGTAGCACCAATTGTTGCCCGTGCAGAAGCAATCGAGGGCATCGCGGATATAACCGTTTTGCGACGCAATGCTGTTATACCCATCCCAATTCACGGCCTTTTTATTGACGCCTGCAGCGGTGGCAGCCGGGCCCCAATAAGTGAAGCTGGTGTAATCCCCTATCGTGCCGCCTCCAGTACGGCCGTTGACCCACAAGGTGTAGTTGGTTGCATGGGCAATACTGGAAAACGCGCTCGCGCAGATAAGTACGAGCAGTGCGGAACAACGTAATAAGTAATTCATTTGTCTCCTCCATTATCAAGAATGGCATGCACTTTGGCATGTGTTTTTTTGTACTTCGGTGGTGTCCGGAAAACGATTTCGACTACCGATACAAGCTCGCAAGCGCCTGAAGGAAATGCGCAGACTTCGTCGTTGCAATTTCATCATTGAGCTTGCCGCCGATTGTCGCAGCCTTATCGCGCAATAGAAATAGAGCGTTCCCTCTATCGCATCGCAACATTGGCCATCGCTCTTTTTGCTTTCCAACAATTGGCAAAACTCACCTGTCAAACCTGACAGGGAAGGACTGGGCTGCGCCACGAAGGATTTTTATTCAACTATCATTATGATGGTCATAAACAGAATGATGAAACACCTGCGGTTGATTTGACTCGAGGACTCAACATGGTTTGGAGTGGGCGGCAAGCTGTCAAACCCTGCAATTTGTTGCACATTTTCGCTGAGTTGCATAAATCATACAGCTCGCGAATCGCATCAGAGGCAGGTCACAAACAAGTAACAATATGACAATATTATTCAGCCTCCACTCACCCTAGGACGGAGTCAATAATGAATAAAAAACAGAGCAACAAACAGATCGCGCAGGCAATTTTCGCTGCTTTGCTGGCACTAGGCATCGCCACCCCTGCCTATGCAGCGGAGGAGGCAACGACCACAACGCGCACCCTGCTCACGGAGCCTGGACAAGGTCTGACCCCAATCTACAATCTGATCAATTCGGCCAAAAAGACTATCGACATGACGATGTACGAATTGACCGACACGACAGCCGAAAATCTGCTCGTGCAGGCTGCCGCAAGCGGCGTCGCAGTACGGGTGATTCTCGACCAGGACAACGAAAAGAGTCACAACCAGAGCGCTTACACGTTGTTGACGTCCCATGGCGTTCAGGTACATTGGGCCAATACCGCGTACACCTATACCCACCAGAAAACGATTACGGTTGATGGGGTCACGACCGCCATCATGACGCTCAATCTCACGTCGCAATATTATTCGACAAGCCGCGATTTCGCGGTGATTGAAAACGACGTGAACGACATCAAGGCAATCGAGGCAGTATTCAATGCCGACTTTGTGAACAAGAAAATCACCCCGGCCGTGGGCGATGATCTGGTCTGGAGTCCGACCAATTCGCAAACGAAGCTGCTTGCCATTATCAATGGAGCCAAGAGCACTTTGAATGTGGAAAACGAAGAAATGGCCGATACCGCCATCACCGATGCATTGGCAGCCGCCGCAAAGCGCGGCGTCAAGGTGAATGTGACGATGACGGCAAATAGTTCCTACAAAAGCGCACTCGACACGCTGAAAGCAGCCGGCGTCAAGATTGCCACCTATGCGGCGTCGGCCTCCCTGTATATCCACGCCAAGGTGATCGTCGCCGACTTCGGCGCGACCGGCGCCATCGCCTTCATGGGCTCGGAAAATTTTTCCGACACCTCGCTGAACCATAATCGCGAATTGGGTCTGACTCTGACCGATGGCTCAATTCTTTCTACATTGAACACCACTCTATCAGGCGACTTCAAGGGAGGCACGCCCTACTAAAGTGCCCACCCGTTGTATCAGTGAAGCAATCTATGAGCGCTTCGCGCTCATAGATTGCCAGCCGACACAGTTTGCAGCAATCCGATATGCGTGGATGAATGCTGAGCGACAGCAAGACCTCGGTCGCTTGGGACTTCTTTTTTGCGGATCGCGATGAAGATTGCATTGGCAGACAAACGACAGAAAAAGTTGCGGTTGCACGCCATCGCCATGGACATATCTTTGGAATCCCACTCACAGGCGCAAGCCAGTTCATAAAATGGCAGGCAAACCTGCGGCTGCACGGCCGCGTGTGCGAGGGAAACGGAAAATCTGGACGCGGCTTGCCGCAGCTAGAGACTAGCGCCGGTTCAACGCTTGAGGCAACCACCAGCCCTATAGATTGGCTAACCGCTACCAATGGCATCGGGAGAAGCGAATATCCAGGTCGTGCAAATAATCTTCATGCACTGACAGGAAATTTATTGGCTCACTTCTTGAGTGTCATGTGATTGACCACGTTGGTCTCGCCCTCGACGCCTTTTGCAATATCCATCGCGCGCGCGGATTGTATGTCGTTGTCGACAAAGCCGCTGAGCTGCACCTCACCTTTGCGCGTTGTAACCGACACGTCCAGACTCTTCATGGTGGCGTCGGCGAGCATGGCCGACTTGACTCCGGCGGTGATCACGCTGTCGTCAACTTTATTTCCCGCGCTTTGTTTGCCTTCCTTCAGGCTGAGTTGATTGTCGACGCTCTTTACGCCCTCGACTGCACCCGCAACGGCAGCACTGTGCGCTATCTGGGTCTGGTCATCGACGAAGCCGCTCAGCATAACCACGCCTTTGTTTATCGTGACTTTGATGTCCAGGCTTTTAATGTCGTCGGCCGACATCAATGCTGAACGTACTTTGGTCGCAATCACAGTGTCGTCAATCCGGTTGCCGATGCTGATCGGTGGTGTCGCGTCGGCAGCTGTCCGATCGTCGTTGCAACCTGCCAAGCCGGCAAACAGGCAGGACGCAAAGGCGCAAGTGCCCATTGCACCAATTATTGCGTGGCATTTCGGGTGATTGAGCATGATGGTGTCCAATATAAGGGGTAGGTCCAGGTACGAAATTGCAGGTTGCGCTCATTGGTCATGCGCATCCGTGCGCTAGCCAACATGGAAACGCTACCACTGTCACGCGAGCCGATAGTTGACCAATGTGAGCAACGCTCGCCTTACCGCCGAAGGTAGGTAGCGCATCTGCACCGCAATGCCATGCTGGATTGCTTCACATACGACAGTCTTGAGGCTTGCAAGGGAGCCCCGGTGGGCAGGGCGCAGCGTCATGACGATTGCGCGCCTTTTTGCCGGCGCGGGGCATCGCGTAATAGGTCATTCAAATGTAGGCAGGCGCGCCATCAACTGCTGCCGCCGTCGGCCCGCACGGGCGGGTTAAAAATTCCGATTCCGAGGAAATTTACTTTGCGTGCCTCGCACTGTGCTCATTCCAAAAACAATTGTCTATTTGGCGGGCTCTCCACCGGCCTTGAACATCGCCCGCAATTTTCCCGCTGTTGCCTTTAGCCGCCCATCGGGCATCGGCTGCACCGAAGCAGGCAGTTCCGCAATCGGTTCGCGCAGCGTTTTTTGCATTTCATAAATGCTCTGCGGGCGCGCCATGGGATCGAGCATGAGGCAGGAATGGACCAAGTGCAGTAGCTGCGAAGAATATTGCCCGTTGAGCTTCTCAAAATGCACGTCGATACAGTCAAGAATTTGCCGTTCGTTGGCCGCCTGAGGACGGCTGCCAAGCATGCAGGAAAGCATGGTCGCGCCGACACTGTAAATATCGCTCCATGGTCCCACAGCATCGCCTTTCCGGTACAGCTCGGGCGGTGCAAAACCGCTGGAGAACTGCGGTTCGTCGAGTACCTCGCGCTTGAGCATCTGGCGCGAAGCGCCGAAATCAAGCAGGATCGGCGTATTGTCCCTGCGCAGATAAATGTTGGCCGGCTTTAAGTCCAGATGCAGCATCTTGTGCGCGTGCACGTCGCGCAGGCCATTAAGCACTTGCTCGAACAGGCCGCGCAGGAAACGTTCCGATATCAACGGGTGTTTTTTCTTTTCCACGCACCGTAGAATGTGTTCCCGCAGCGAGCGGCCCGATTCGTAGGCCATGACGAGATAGACTGTATCGTTGGCACGAAAAAAATCCAGCACGCGCACGACGTTCTGATGTTCAATCTTGGCAAGCGTACGCCCTTCTTCAAAAAAACGCTTCAGGCCTTCATAAAAGACCGCAGAATTGGCACGCGAGATGACCGGCGCGAATTCACCGGACCGGCGCACCAAAAGCGAGCTGGGCAAGTATTCCTTGATCGCGACAGCGCGCTCTTGCTCATCCCGCGCCAGGTAGACAATACTGAACTCGCCGATGGCCAGCATCTTTTCAAGACGATGCCCGCCTATGCGCAAGCCATTTGGCAGCGGCGCATTCCGTTGTGTGGCCATTCCCCGCTTCCCCTTTCAATGCCGGTGTTTCGGTTCGCACCCGTTTTTGTGCATGACCACATTCTTCGTTCTTATTTTTTTGCGCCCGGCAATCGGCGTTAAATCACTCGGCGACACACACCTTGTTGCGTCCGGTCTGCTTGGCTTGATAAAGCATGCGATCGGCGCGAAGCAACCAGGCATCAGGTAGCTCACCTTCTTCGATCGCTGCAACGCCAATCGACACAGTGATTGGACACCCGTTGATGATGTTGGTAGCGGCAACCAGTGCGCGCAAGGTTTCCGCCATGCCGCTCGCAGCACGCAGACTGGCGCCATTGGCAATGACGATAAATTCTTCCCCGCCATAGCGGAATATTTCGTCTGACCTGCGCGTACGCGACCTGATCAGTTCGCATAGCTGCACCAGCACCTTGTCACCGGCAGCATGACCAAAGCGATCGTTGACTTCCTTGAAGTGATCGAGATCGAGTAGCAGCATGCTCGATGGCGCGTCGCTTTTTCCTGTGCGTAAAAACCCCGCCAATTTGCGCTCAAGTGCCCGACGATTGCCGGTACCGGTCAAATGATCATGTTCAGCAGCGAGATTCAATTCCGTATGCTGCAGACGCGTGCGTTGCGAGAAGATATAGGAAAAAAGATTGATTAGCGCGATCGTCACCGCAATCGTCATGAGAGTCAGCACTGGGATTCGCTCCGACAACAGCGCGACAATAATTGCGAGAGACACGAAATTGATCGCCAGCGCCACATTCGGGCGCAACATGAAGAAGCCGGCGATCATGGTCGGATATGCCCAATACACGACACCGACGCCTTGGAGGTTGACCGTAATGAGCATCCCGGTGGAATAGAAAATGGTGACCGCAAGACTGGCAAAGCGAATCCGCCCCGTATTCCAGACATAGAGCATGACGCAGGTCATCCCGCCAACCAGCATCAGGTCGACACTGGCGGCCAGCCAATTGTGTTGCAGCAGACGGAATATGCCGAACGGCAAAATGCTTGGAACACTTAGCCCGCAAAGCAGGAGGAGGATGATTTCTTCCTTGCTGCGCCGGGCCTTGGCCTTGCTATCCCTGGAACGGCTGAAATTGCTCGTGTCGTGCATGCACATCCTTTTCCCAAGAAATGCAACCTACCACTCCGAAGCGGGGCACATCCGATTCATTCTTTCGGCTACACGATGTCGTGCAGACGCGCCGCAAGGCAGACGATTATATTCTGCGCAATCTCTGCAGGATATTACCTTTACGAATGACTCGCAAATAATGCATTACCGGGATGACTGACGGTGCACGAGAGAATGGGGGATTGGGTCTTCTCATGGTGATTACCTGAGAAAATTATATCTCCTATTTCGATCGGGAAATGCGGAATTGTTTTATAACAACATGCGATGATGCAAAATTACCTGGGTCTCCTATACGCCAAGCAGTCTATGTTGCGGAAATGAAACTGATTGATATTTCCACAATGCCGTATCGGCGACTCCTGAATAGCCGGCATCGCAATGCGCGATACCGGCTTTCCATCCAACGTGCCAATCCAATCAGGTTAGAACGGTTTGGTGTTGGCGAAGGTATATCCTAAAGAACCATCCCAATTGATCGACCAGGTCATCAGCCCCTTGATGCCACTGACCTGGCTGTAGGACTGCGATACCAACGAGGCTGCCATATAGCCACCTCCAGCGCCCGGTTGCGCCGGCAGGCCCGGCACCTGTTTGCTGTATGGCAATGAGAAGAAGGTGCCGCCCGCCGTAAAGCCATTGTTCATGCATTGGGTCTGTGCAACAAATCCTTCCACAGTACCGGCCGAGTAAGAAGTTGCCGGACAGCCGTACATACTGCCGTTGTAGTACTGCATGTTGAGCCAGCTCAAGCGGCCGTTGTCGCGGTATTTCCCGATGATAGGAAGATAAGCGCCCCATGGACCACCGTAGGCAATCTGGCCGCCGGTAACGTATGCCGTTTCCGGCGCCATGGTCAACATGAAGTTGGAAGGCATCTGTGCCAGTACGCCGTCGATCAGCCGGATCAGGTTGGCCTGCGAAGTCGAGAGCTGCGTGTACGATGCGCCAGCAACCAAGCCGGATTCGATGTCGATATCGATGCCGTCGAAATTATTGGTTTTCAGAATCGGCACAATCGTCGCGATGAATTTGTCTACTGTCGCAGTCTGCGACAAATCAACCGCAGCCGTGGCGCCGCCGATGGACATCAACACCCAATGACCAGCTGCCTTCGCCTGACAAATCTCAGCCGGGGTCGGCACCTTGACGTTGGTATCCATGCCGTCGAACCACTCGACTGTGCCGTCCGAAAGAATGACGGGGAAAGCGGCATTGATGACGTTATAGGCAGCTGGCACCTGCGTGATAGGGATCCAGCCCATGCCGGGATGCACGCCATTCTTCGCGCCGTCCCAGTTTTCCCAATATCCCTGCAATACTTTGCCAGTCGGTGCTGATTTTACTGCACAGGTCGGTGTCGGTGTCGGTGTCGGTGTCGGTGTCGGTGTCGGTGTCGGTGTCGGTGTCGGTGTCGGCGTTGGTGTTGGTGTCGGTGTCGGCGTTGGTGTCGGCGTTGGTGTTCCGCCGCAGGCCGCAGAAGTCACTTGTGTCCAGGCTTGGGTCCATGCCGATCCGGTTCCCGGTGCATAGTATGAAGATGCGGTGGACGAACACCATCCGGGCACTGTGCATTGGTAGTAGCCACCAGCGTTGGTCACAACCTGATTCAATATGTAGGTATGCCCCGCTACATAAGCGGCGCAGCCCGGTGTCGGTGTCGGTGTCGGTGTCGGTGTCGGTGTCGGTGTCGGTGTCGGTGTCGGTGTCGGTGTCGGTGTCGGTGTCGGTGTTGGTGTAGGTGTCGGTGTCGGAGTTGGGGAGGATCCGCAAGAACCATTCGAAGTCCATGGCTGTCCACTACCGGCAGGGCCACTGCTGGTCGCCGGGTTATTGCCTTGCGTCCACCAGTTTGCTGTGTAGTTGATGCCGTTGTAGCTCACCGTTGCACCGCCGTTATAGGCGGTGCCTGCACTCCATGCCGCATAACAGGTCGTTGCAGCCTTCACGTTGTGGGCCAGGTGTTTTACCCCGGAATTGAGCGAATCACTGGTATTGCCACCGCAACCAGCAAGCATGCTGCCTATCAATCCCAGCACTAAAGTGCTTGAAACAGTTGTTTTCATTTGTCTCTCCTCGATTGGTCTCATTGCACGAAACGATGGACAGCCGACTGAATTGAAACGGCAAGGTCTTGTTGCCGCGCTCCATCCATTCGTCCAATACCGAACCTCGCTCGCACGATTCTTGTTCGCCCCCAGTTGCATCTTTTTAATATCGTATAGGATGGACAGAAAGACCTTCCGCACCATCACACTCGCCGGGATCGTTCGTCAAATGAACGAACGATGCAGTGCCCGCCTTGTGCAGCTTGCAACTGCGGGCAAGAATGCAACCCTGAAACTGGACCGTCAAGTGGTTTCACGCAGTTAAAACCAATTGCATACCAGAGAGAATCGGTCCGCACTTTCTTTCCAAGCCACCATCCAATCGATATGCAAAAAGATAGGATGCAATAGCGCAACGCACTGCACACGCGCCCCGCAACCAGACCACTCGGTGGAAAATACGTGCCAGCCGCAGCAGGCGCGGCCCAATGGCGACATGGCCCAATGGCAATGATTTCTTGGGTGAATCAAAGACCACTTCGAATCGGGCGGCATGTGGTCTTGCACGGCATGGGACAAGCCGATTTGGCATTCCCATGGATTCGGACATGGCAATAGCACGTTTGCGGCACAGCGCGCCGAAGCTTGCCTGCCCGATGGCATCGAATCAGAAACGCCTGAACCACCGCCTATCGCAAATTTCGACCCGAGTCCCCTTAACGCAAAAATGTCGTCGTACCCTGTGAAGATCCAGGCTCAAGGCAAGTCTTCGGCTCCTGACAATACGCAGTTCGTCGCAAACATCAGTCAGCCTTTGCACTGACAAACTAGAATTGATTCCACTTTTGAATCCCGACAAGGAAACCACCATGCGTCATCTCATTTTTGCCGCCTTCTGTCTGCTGCCTGCCCTGGCTCATGGGGAAGAACAGTTACGCACGACTGCAGGCTTTGACAGCATCTATATCAAGGGTCCGATCAATCTGGACATTGAAGCCGGCAAAGCACATTCGCTGAAGCTGACGGGCAACGGCGTCTATTTTCGCCGCATTGTGACGGAAGTCGTGGATGGCCGCCTCAACATTTCCTTTGAGAAAGAGAACAAGAAGATAGAAATCGACGATCTCCCGCACATAATCCTCACAATGCCGACTTTGAGTCGACTAGTGGAGGAAGGCGCCGGCGAAACCGTGCTGACCAATATCGATAGCAAACGTCTCGATATCAACTACAAAGGCGCGGGGCGCCTGGCAGCGAGCGGCAAGGTCAAACATTTGTTTCTGGAAGCGCGCGGCGTCGGGGAGATCGATACAAAGGCACTGATAGTTCAGGATGCAGATGTCGATTTTGAAGGCATAGGCTCGGTGCAAATATACGCCAATCGCCGCCTTGACGTGTCAGTCAAGGGCATGGGCGACCTGACCTACTACGGCAACCCGCACGTCTTGAATAAATCGATCACCGGTTTCGGCAACGTCAAGGCAGGCGACTGAACAGGCCTGAACCTGAGAGACGATTGATCATCTCGGGCGTTCGGCGCTATGGAACCATCAGCGCCCCGGGTGCGCCGGCACGGGGTTTGCGGTTTCGCTCTGCAACGCCAGGAGGAGTAGGCACCGAGCATCGTTCCCAGCGGAAAATTGAACAGTTGCAGCGCAGCCAGAACCAGGTTCACCGGTTTGGCCCAAGGTTTCCCGCTTAATAAATCCCATCCAACTACCACACACGGCAAACCCAGCAACGCGAGAAAAAGACAAAACACCGAGGCAAATGCGCCGAATGCCCCGCCCCACCAAACCTGCCCCGCAACGGCAAGGAATCCACCCGCAATGCCAATAAACAAAAATAAAAAGGTCGCTGCAACAAGGTGGAACATGCCGAACACAATGTTGAGTATGCAGACAACCTGGATATGGCTCCTATGACTAAAACCCGATGTAAGAGGCAGGAGTTTCCGGCCCATCATTCATTTGCCTCCTGGACAATCGCTTGCCCCCAGCGCACGGCGCGCACAGTGATCGCTAGGAGATGGCAAGATATTGGCCGCCCTCAAGGGAGAAATCAATGGCAAAACGAAGGCGTTTTTTGCCATCGGCCGAGAAGTGGATGAAGTGAGCCATGATGACGCATCGCTGCTACAGGAACTTCGCATCGTGGGGGAAATGCAGAGCCGTAGCAACGACCGTCAAGCCGGTTTACACGCGGGATTCGACCATGGAGAACATCAAATTAAAATTTGATGCGCAGACCAGCGGCCAGGCCTGTGCGCTGCGAACCGCCGGGTATCGACAGTACGTCGTCACTGGTCGCTTCACCGCCACCCAAGGTCGTGTGATCGAGTTCCGCATAGAGGTCGGTCCGTTTCGAGAGGCTGTAATCGGCCACGGCGTAAACAGTCGATACACGTCCGCTGTTGCCGATATCGGAATCGTTTTTCACACTGTCGTGCATGTAACCGAGCGTGTAGGACATGGCAGGCGTTGCCTGGAATGCTACACCTGTAGTCCAAACCCGATCGCTACGCTGCAGCAAGGTATTGCCATTGCCCAGGAGGTTGGTATTGGCCAGAGGACCACCGCTCAAATTGGCAGCAATGCCGAAACCGGGGTCACGTTTCGCGTCGAAATAAGAAAGAAAAACGGTTGCCGGGCCGGTTGCAAACGACCCGCCTGCGCCCCACAACGACATGATGTTGGAGTTGGCATCCTTCGATTGCTGCAGTACGCCGCCGACCGAAATCGGGCCATCTGCATACGTCAGCGCTGCTGCCGATGTTGAACCTACGCTGGCCGCACCGGCAACGCCTCCCGCCGAATATTGCAATTGTCCTTTGACCGGTCCGAAGTTGTTGCTGTATTCCAGCGTGTTATCGAAACGCGCGCCGAACAAATTGGTTTGCCAAGCGACTTCGGGAGCTGCACCCTGCGACGTGGCCACACCGCGCCCCAACGGCGCATACATACCCAGCGTCTGATAGGCCAAGCCGTATTGGCGTCCGGCATCGATCTCGCCGAGGGCATCATTGTGCAAGCCGACCCAGGCTTGATTACCAAAGAATTGACCTTGGTTACTCAAGGCACCGTTGCCGGGACTGAATCCGGCTTCAAGATCAAAAATTGCAGAATTACCGCCGCCTAGGTCTTCCCTGCCCTTGAAGCCGACGAACGAATTTTCGAAGACGCCATTACCCAGGCTGGTTTGCCTCCCGCCATTGACGTCCGCGTTCGTGGTGGAACGAACCGACGCATCGATGTCCCCATAGAGCGTGACATTCGACTGCGCCAGCGCAGCGGAAGACAATGTTGCCAGCACGGCGATTGCGAGAATTGGTTTCAACGACTTCTGTGGCTTTCGTGACATATTCATTTGCGAATCCTAATTTTTTATTCAGTTACATTTTCCGTGCGTGATATTACCCGGCACGGGACTCCACAACGTGTGCCGCGGAATTTCCGCAAGCATCGCCAGACAGACAGAACGAAATGTTGAAGGTTCAAACATTTACGTTTAGATACATCTTTTAACACGCATTGAACATCACAAAAACGTGGCGAATTTCGCCATGAAAATGCAACATCGTGCCTATTCGACATACGGCAGCGATATACCGTGCCATTAAATTTTTTTCACATTGGAGAAAATTGCCTGCGACGGCGCTATGCTTGGGTCGCGGATGCAAAGCATTGAATGTCGTTACGATTTCGACAGGCAGGAGTGCAGGATCATGATCAGGCGTTGGCAGAATTGGGGAAATATGCTGACTGGGCTATGGCTGGTTGTCTCGCCGCAGCAATTTGGATTCACACTCGACCGCTACGCGAGTGGAAATAGCATTGGCTTCGGCACGATCCTCGTCATCTACAATCTCATGATTGCCAGCAGGATCGTTGACGAAGGGCAGGAATTCGTCAATCTCATATTCGGGATCTGGTTGATTTTCTCGCCATATGCATTGGGGTTCTATGATTTGCGCGCCGCAATGCAAAACGCGGTTGCGGCCGGCATCGTTACCGTACTCCTCGCCTCCTGGTCCATGTACCGCTCATCCCGGTAACACTGGCGCCTACTTTGTCGTAAGGCATGGACTTGTAGCAAACTGGCACTTACGCGCCAAAAAATAATGGGATGGAGCAAACATGGTGACCATCGACTGGGCCGCTCTACGCCTTGGGCATCGCTATTCGGGGGCATGCCGATTGGTACAGCGGCAGCGCTGCTCGTGCTCAATGGGCACATCACCGGCATTAGCGGTATCGTGGACGGTCTGATTGGCAATTTGGTTGCACCAGGCAAGATGGCAGGGCGCATCTGGCGAACGTTGTTCATTGCAGACCTGCTGCTCGCTGGTCCGCCATGGCGTTTTTTTCGCGACTGGACGCTGCCGGTCGTCGACATTGCAACCACGACTCTGATCCTCGCCGGCCTGCTGGTCAGGCTCGGCACAAGATATGGCAGAGGTTGCTCCAGCGGCCAGGGCGTGTGCGGCCTGGCCCGCGGCTCGGTACGTTCGCTGGCGGCGACAGCAACCTTTATGGGGCCGGCTTTGTCACCATATATTTGATGCGCCACCTATGGCGGAACAGCATGAAGCGCCAAGCCCGGCGCCACCACTCAGCCCTGCTTGCCGGTCAGGTATTCGGGCAGGGCCTCATGCTCTCAGGCATGAACAATCCGTCCAAGGTATCGCGGTTTCTCGACCTTGCCGGTCAATGGGATACTGCGCTTTCGTTTGTAATGGGAGGCGCTCTCGTTGTCGCGGCCCGGCATT
Source organism: Burkholderiaceae bacterium (assembly GCA_036561005.1). Lineage (GTDB taxonomy): Bacteria > Pseudomonadota > Gammaproteobacteria > Burkholderiales > Burkholderiaceae_D > PKWO01. Next base: position 33,786 of record DATBQE010000021.1, read on the forward strand.
GGTCGGTGCTGCGGTCGGCTACGGCAGCGCCTTGACATTTGCAGTCGCGATGCCGGCCGGCATGGGCTTATTTTCGCGGCCGCAACGGCATAGCTGAAATGGGCACTTCGCCACGGGCCCTGCATTCTGGGACCAAGATCGAATCAGTTCAGTAGCCCAAGCAAGGGGCCCAATTGCTCACCCACCGCGCTCTCATAACGGCGCCAGCGTTCAACCGAAGCGCGATTGATCTTTTGCCGCACCTGCCAGTTGCTGGCGGTGCTGACGTTACGCCGGGTCTGGTGAAAATCAAGACAGCGCGCGTCCCACGGCAAACCGACGAAATTCAACAGCTTGCGTGTCCAAGCCTCCTGCTCATCAACCAACGCTTCGTAGGGCACATCGAGCAGTGATTCGGGCGGGAGGGTCGCATGCCAATGTGCCATCGCGAGCTGATAGCCACGATGATAATGCGCGAGGTCCTCCAGATCGTTGGCGAAGTCGAGACCGGCACCAAATTGATGGAAATAAATGGACAGGCAGGTATCGATCGGATGGCGTTGCATATGAATGATGCGTGCATGCGGAAACACTGCATGGATCAGGCCGAGATGACGAAAGTTACCTGGCATCTTGTCCACCACGTGTTTCGCTTCGCTCGAGAATGTCCGCAACAATTGCAGATATTGTTCGCCGAACCGGGCCAACAATTCGTTTTGCAAAGACACAGCGTCAGCTGTCGGCACCTGTACCTCACCATTGATCGCCGCCTGCTCGAATCGGGCTGCCGCCATTTCCCAGAAACCCAATTCACCGGCGCCGAATACGTCAGGATGCGACGCCAGTATCTGTTCGGCCAAGGAAGTGCCTGAACGTGGCATTCCGACTATGAATACGGGGCGGGCCGAGGCCGCAATCGACTGGGCGTCTTTGCTTGTCGTGGAGATCGACCGCTGCGACATACGCGCAACCCAGGCGGCGTCCTGCGTACTCAACTGCCGTTCCAGTCTCCGGCGTTGCGCTTCCCTGTCGTAGCGCGGCCGCTGCATGCATACCAGCGCGTTTGCGCGCTGATAATTGGCAAACGCCGCGCCATAGTCACCGATGTCATCAAAATATTTGCCCAGCGCGAATCTCAGAAACGTTTCATTGCGCGGGGCTGGCTGCGTGGCCAAAATGCGCTGCACGTTTTCCAGCCAGTCCTTGGTCTCGTCGTCGTCGCGGCGCATCTTTCGCAGCCGCGCAATGCCGGCCCAGGCCTCGACCGCATCCGGGTCTTTTTCCGTCACGCTACGAAACAGCCGTTCCGCCTCGGTGAATTCGCCCGCATCCGCCATCAGGCCGGCCAGGCATGCACGCGACGCCAGCGACGCGGGATCGAGTTGCAATGCGCGGCGGCACATTGCCGTAGCATCCTCGACCCGGCTCAAATCGCGCAACACGATCGCACAATTGGTCAGCGCCGCGACCGAATCCGGCTTCAGCGCGAGCGCACGCTGCAGGCACGCGAAGGCGTTTTCGTGCTGTCCATACTCGCTCAGGGCGCCGCCAAGGTTGCAATAGCCGTCGGCATAACCGGGACGCAATTGGACTGCGCGCTGCAGATAGGCCAACGCCTGTTCGGGGCGGCCGATTTCTCGCAGGATCGATCCAAGATTGGTACACGCCTCGGCGAATTCGGGACGCAACTGCAGAGACCGCTCGAAACAGGCCTGCGCTTCCTGCAATTTGCCCTGCATCCGCAATACGCTCCCCAGATTGTTGTGCGCGTCGGCGTATTCGGGATTGATTGCCACGGCCTCGCGCAGCGGACCTTCCGCTTCTTGCGGCCTTTGCAATTCGCGCAGGGCATTGCCGATGTTGTTCAATGCCTTGTCGAAACCCGGACGGTAATGCAAAGCCAGTCGATAATGCTGCACAGCCTCTTCGAATCGACCACTGCTCTTCAGGGCGACCCCAAGATTGTTGTGTCCATCCGCATAGTCGGGAGCCAATGTCACGGCGCGTTGCAGGTTCGCCACCGCCTCTGCGTGTCGTCCGAGATCGTTCAGAACCACACCCAGGTTGCTGTGCGCCAGCGCGTCGTCCGGTAAGTAGCGCACCGAATTCTGCATGGCTTCCAACGCGTCCTTGCCGAGCAGTTTCGACACGGCGCCCAGCAATTTCCATAACTGCCCCGATTGCGGGTAACGTTCGACTGCCAGCAAGGCAAGTCGCTCCGTTTCACGCAGGTCGCCGGCATTAAAGAGTTCGACGAGACGCGCCATCTCGTGCGGCAAAATCTCCGTAGCAGCCACACCAGCCAATTTCTCGCGCGCGCGCCGAATCAGTTGCGACGCTGCTGCGCCGGCGCCCTGCCGGAACGCCCGCTGCGCAGCCGCCAATGCGTCGGTCGGTCGTCCGTTCGCGAGCAAGGCCTCGGCATAGGCGACTGCATAGCGCGTATTGGCCGGATCCACCGAGGCTGCGACATTGAGCAGGGCAAGACCTTCTTCCCCGCCCAGCATCAGACCTAGCCGGTGGTTGGCGGCAGGCTGCTGCGGAAGTGCCTGGAGAATGCCTCGGTAGCATGCAATAGCTTCCGCACTTCGCCCAGCCTTGGCATGGGCGTCACCTTGGCGCAAGGCGGTATCGACGGAAAGGCGCGGGGATTGGGAGCGGGACATATCAGGAAAAAGCATAAAACGGCAAACATATAGCAAATTCGGGGCGCGCGCACGTCCAATGGTATCCAGTTTCGCATCGAACCCAGCTCATCGCGCCGCCGGCATCGTGATATTAATCGAAATTCGCCATGCCGTTATAGCCGAAATTCGTCGAAACCGCCCATTTCCGGGCATGATGTGATCGCGCAGCGAAACCGAAATGCGGCGGACCTATTTGAGGCCCCCTGTTCCTTTTGCGACAGAATTCATGCCGAACTCGGGATTAACGCCAACTGCCGGTTCCCTCCAGGAACGTTGATGCTTGCCCGTCCTCGAAACGTAGCGGCATCGCATTCTCCAACCGAATCATCTCATGTACCCGAAAACGCAATAGCCGCTCTGCACCGGCAAAGGCATCCACTTCCGGGCCGTCCCACAGCACCTCCGAAGTCACGGCAACATATAGCATGCCACCGCCCGTAAAGTCCGGGAACAACAAGCCCGCCCGCGGTTCGCTAAGAAGATTGCCTATCGTGCGGAATTGATAGTTGCCGACGAAATCGGGCACAGTCAAGGTGCCGTCCTCACTCACATGCACAAAGCCCTGCTTCCCGCCGCGATGGGAAACGTCGACGCCATGGAACGGCACGCGTCCCTCGATGCCGTCGCGGAAGGCCGACGCAATGAAAAAAGTATCTGCTTGTTCGATCATGCGGCGCGCCACGGCATCGAGTCCGAATAGGTGGGTGCGTTCAGGCGCGGCAATTTCGCTCCGATGCAAGGAGCGATTGCGAATATATTTCGGGCAATTGCCGAATGCCTGCTCGACGTGCAAAGAAAAGCCATGGGTCCCGACATCTGAAACGCGACCATTTGCGCGATTGCGCCGGCGCGTCGTCGGATCGATGCCAAGCAGGCCGACCGGCGTGCCCGCCAAGAATCGATCACTCAGCGGATCGCCAGACAGCGGAACTGCATCGATTTGCAAGCTGCCCGGCTCAACAGAATTCATGAAGCCCGGCTTGCCAAATAACAGGGTAGCCCATGGCTGCCCCGCCTTGTCGACGGAACCGGCGACGACAAAAGGCAATTGCGAAAAGAACGCGCGATGCTGTTCCGTCAGCACGTTTGTCACGCCGCGCCGGGCAAATGCCTCGAGTTGCTCCGCCACGCCCATTTTTTCCTGAATCGCCTGCGATATGGGGTGGAAAGGCGAACCGGGATGCGGCCAGTTTTTCAGGGAGGCAGGGTTCATGTTGATCTCGTATTTTCGCGTTCAATCGGCCCACAGACCGGACTTGCTGCGCGGCATCGGCACGAAGCCCGGCACACCTTCAATACGACCGAGCCAACGCACCAGATTCGGATATGGTGCGAGGTCAATGCCGCCTTCCGGCGCATGTGCCGTGTAGGTGTACATGGCAATATCGGCGATTGTGAGGCGTTGCCCGACAAGGTATTCGCGGTCGCGCAGATGGCCATCCATGACGGCGAGCAAACTATTGGCAATGGCATGGACTTGCTCCATATTGCATGGGCGATTGAATACCTGACTGACGCGCGCCGTCATCGGCCCGTTGGCGAGCGGGCCCGCGGCAATCGACAGCCAGCGCTGCACTTCCGCGCGGCCGACAGGATCGGTGGGCAACAAGGCACCGTCGCCATATTTGCTTGCCAGGTAAACCAGAATTGCGCCGGAGTCCCAGACGATAGTGCCCCGATCATCGATCACCGGCACCTGGCCGAACGGGTGCATCTTCAAGAATTCGGGCGTCTTTTGCTCACCCTTGCGCAAATCCACCGGGATCGATGTATAGGGCAGCTGCATGACGTTTAACATCAGTTCCACCCGATGTGCGTGTCCGGACAAGGCGAATCCGTAAAAGAGAATGGGAGAAGACGGTTTGGTCATGCTAGCTCCTTGCAAAGGTTGATGTCGAATCGATTACAGCGAATTGAATTCGTGCTAAATTCGCATTAATCACGATTTCATTTCGGACAGGTTAATAGCAATCTTTCCCTTATTCAAGTAACGAAGCAAGAAACACTTATGATGAATTATCATGAATAGTGGCCTTTTCGAACATATTGAAGTCTTTATGGCGATTGCCCAGGCGCGCAGTCTGACCGGTGCGTCGATTGCGACCGGCATCGGCCAGGCCACCATCAGCCGACAACTCGCAGCGCTTGAAGAACATCTCGGTTGCACGCTGTTCCAACGTTCCACACGCGCCATCAGTCTCACCGAACGTGGAGAAGCCTTCCTGCATCACGCAAAGCGGCTCATCGATGCCATGGCAGAAGCGCAGGCGGCGGTGCAGGAATCGGCAAACCGCCTCAAAGGGCGACTGCGCGTCGCCTGCGCAAACGGCTTCGCCAAGAAGCTGTTGGTGCCGATGCTGCCGGAGTGGCAGTCGCTCCACCCCGACGTCAACATCGAACTTATCCTGGCCGACCACCTTTCGCAAATCATCGAGGAACGGGTCGACGTTGCATTCCGCATCGGCACCTTGCCCGAATCTGGCCTGTTTGCACGACCTGTCGGAAGCTTTAAGCACATCGTCGTCGCGAGCACCGAATACCTGAAAAAACACGGCCTGCCAAACAAACCGGGCGACCTGGCACGCCATCAGTGCATTCTCTATTCGGGTTTCGAGCACCCCGAGCAGTGGAAATTTACCGGTCCAGACGGCGAACATCACGTCCGCGTCGCGAGCCGCTTGCAATCATCCACCTTCGACGGTGTGTGCGACGCCGTGCAAAACGGGCTCGGCGTTGCGGCAACGCCGGACTTTTTTTGGCGTAGCGAGCTTGCCGACGGACGTGTGACGCGACTGTTGCGCGAATATGAAATGTCGCGGCGCACGATACACGCCGTTACCGCCGCGCGTCCGACGGCCGGCGGGAAAACGGCCGCATTTATCGCCTTCGTCGAATACCGCCTGCCTGATCGTCTGGCGATGTCAGCGCCGGTCGACAGGCAATGATGAAACGGCCAGAGAGACATGATGTACCCGGCTTTCGAAAATCGAGAGGCTCTGCCGCCAAACCTCGTAGTATGATTGCGGCGCTCGACGACGGTGCGCCAACCTGCAACGTCGCAGGAGGTAGGCAATCGAACTGACCGCTCTGCGATCCATTTCTTCAATCCAAATATTCTTTTTCGCACCGTGACCACGAACACCGACACCTTGCAACAACTCCTGCCACTCTGGGTGACCGGCTGGACGATTCTGCGCAACCTGCAGCGCCCCGAGATCCTGCCTGGGGGCGCGATGAAAGTGGAAGTTGGCCTGCCGGACCAGCGCGTGCGCTACGTGATGGCTGGCGACGATCCGGCGATGGTCGGGGAATTGGCCAACAAATTGTTTGATCCCGCCACCTGGCTCAAAGTTTGTGCCGCGCGCGAATTGATCGCCCCACTATTGCCGCCGCGTTGGACCCTGAGCGATCCGCGCTATTTCATGCATCACCAACGCCTAGCGCATTCCACTTTGAACACGCCTGCGGGCTATATGCTTCATCTCAGCGAGACCGGGCGGGTTCTGAATGCCGCGGTGAGTATGTCCGACGGGACTGTGGTCGCAAAGGGACGCATCACGACGGTCGGACAGCACGTAATCTTCGACCTGATCGACACCGCCCCCGCGCACCGAAGAAAAGGTCTCGGTCGACTGATCATGCAATCATTGGCAAATGAATCCATGGTGCGTGGCGGGAAAGAAGGCATTCTGGTTGCAACCGAGCAAGGGAAAATGCTCTACAACACTCTGGGGTGGCAGGTCGTTTCTTCGTACACTTCCGCTTGCATACTTTGACGGTCATGTCAGATTTCAGATGCGGCAATGCAGGCAATACTGCATCAGATAGGCAAACAATTACCCCTCGCCCGTGATCGCCATCACATTCAATGACGTTCCGAAGTATTATTCTTTTTCCAATATCTGCAGTTCGCACGATTTCATATGCGGCACAATGCGGCCCGGTTTGCCGCGATACGATGTCCGAACAATGAAGAAAAGGACGAATTCATGAACATCCCGGTTTTTCGCCTTGCGGCCCTGGCCGCCACACTGGTTATGGCAGCCTGCAGCGGCAGCAAAGGAAACGGCACTCTCGACGTCACAGCAAAACAGGCCGCGCAGAAGGCCAGCATCGCTCTCTCTGCGGGCGATTATCAAACCGATGCCCAGGCCTTGTATGTCGCCTACTTCGGACGCCCTGCCGACCCGCTAGGCTTGTCCAACGTCGAAGCCACACTCCTTGCTGCGCACGCGCCGACTGACATCGCCGGTTTGAGTCAGGCCTATGCTACCAACGCTTCGGTGAAGAACCTGGTCGACAGCTTTGCCTCGAGCCAGGAATCAGGCAAACTCTACGGCAATGTATCCACCAATCAATTCATCACCAACGTCTTCGAAAATCTCTTCGACCGCGCGCCGGCAGTAAACGGCCTGACCTACTGGAATACGGCAATCAGCGCTGGCGGCCTCAATCCGGCCGCCGCCGCACTGTCGATCTATGCCGGCTCGCTTGCCAACGTATCGGCCCAGGGCATGCTCGATGCGCAAGCCATCAGCAACAAAATGCAGTTCGCCACCCTATTCACCGCACAATTGGCGGCGCAAAATGTCGCCGGGAAATACAGTGGTGCCGTCGCCGCCGCAGCGCTGCGCAACGTCATGCTCACAATCGACTCGCAAACAGCGCAGGCGACCATTCAATACGATGTCGCTCAAATGATCGCCAACCTGCTCGGCACCGCATCGGGCTCAGTTGCCACGCTCAACGCCGTCAGTTGGAACGGCACGCAATACGTGGCCGTCGGCAGTGGTGGGATCGTCGAGACTTCACCCGATGGCGTGACCTGGACCAATCGCGGCTCGGCAGTGAGTATGCCGATGACGGCAACTTACCTGCGCTCCATCACTTGGCAAGGCGGCCGTTATCTTGCGGTTGGCGTCAATGGCGGCGCGTATATATGCACCGGCATGCAGGTTTGCCCGACTTTGGTCACCGCCCCATCGGAAATCATCCTCACGTCAACTGACGGCATAAGCTGGACGTCGTCAATCGCGACCAACTCGGGGTTTGTAGCGCCGTCCGGAAGCGAACTGACCAATATCCTGTGGACCGGCGGCCGGTTCGTCGCCGTCGGCGACATCGTCATCGGCTCAACTTTGGATGGCAACGAATCCGGCAGTATCGTCACCTCCCCTGACGGCATGAACTGGACAGCGCAAACGACGCTACTCCCGGCGAATGCATCGGCGACTGCATTCAACGCGCTTGACGGCGTCGCTTATTCCGGCAGTCTGTATGTTGCAGTCGGTGCAAATGGCGCCGTCTACACGTCAACAGACAGCAATAGCTGGACCATGCAAGCCACCGGCACAGCCAACACTTTGGGCAGCGTCGTATGGTCCGGAACGCAATTCATCGCGGTCGGCCAAAACGGCACGATTATCTCGTCGCCCGACGGTGTGAGTTGGAGCAGTCGTGGTAGCGGGGTACAAAACCTCTACGCCATTGTCTGGTCCGGAACCCAATTCGTTGCTGTCGGCGCCGGCACAATACTCACATCACCAGACGGCATCGTGTGGACGTCACGCGATGCCGTCACCGCAAATTCGCTGTACGGAATAACCTGGTCCGGTTCGCAATTCGTTGCCGTCGGTACGGGAACAATTTTGACATCGGCGGACGGGATAAGCTGGACCTCAAGAGCGTTGAAATAGAACTTGTACGCACTGCGGCTGCCAATGCGCGCGCCCACCTGTGCCATAGACACATCGAACATGACGGCGCCATCAATTGCCTGATTTCCTGCCCGTTGCGAGCTTCGTTGAAGGATTGATCGCAGCATGTTGGTTCCTATCAATTAGCGGTTGTAGTGCGTTAAATATTAATATTTTCATATCAAAGCCACTCAAGGGCATCTCTAAAAATCGTAGCGGGCGGGCCAAGGTCGGGCCGAGAAGCGCAGCCGTACGGCTGTACGGTGAGCATCGCAGGCCCGAGATGGCCGGGCCGCGTAGGCCGCGCAGTAGACTTTTAGAGGTGCTCTCAAAATACAACGCAAATTAGTGCCGATATTAGAGATGTTCGTCTTATTCAATGCCCTGCAATTGACAGAGTATCGGTTAGCTGATATTTTTCACCGCTGGTTAAAGCAGATCACGCAATTGCTTAACTTCCGTACCTCGACTCGACGGCAGCTGTGCGGTATTCGATGTCAAGTTTCGAGTCTCTCAATTCTCAAATTTCCAATTCATTCATGAAAAAGACTGTCCTAGCCTTGGCATTGCCCATTATTTTTGCAAGTTCCGCTCATGCGGCTGACGTAGTCGAACCGAATCCGTTGCGCTTCATGGTCGGCATTGGCTTGACAGGCGGTGGCGAGAGCATTGCAACAGTCAACTACACGGACGGTTCTTCCTCCAACGTTTCTTCAGGGTCCGGCGTGCAGTTGATGATGGGCCTTGACTATCGCATCAACGAATCGTTCTCGGTTCAAGGTTCGGTCGGCTACCACGGCGGATTCACGCCTCAAGCCAGCAATGGCGACGCTAGTTTCGACCGCTATCCAATCGAACTGCTGGCCTACTATCATCCTGACCAGCATTGGCGCGTAGGTGGCGGCGTGCGCTTCGTGGAAAGCCCGAAGCTCAAGGCAAGCGGCGCTGCTTCCGACATCGGTATGGATTTCAAGAACACCACTGGCGCCATTGTTGAAGTGGAATACTTTTTTACGCCGCACACCAGTATCAAGGTGCGTGGCGTGAAGGAAAGCTATACGCCGACATACGGCGGCCCATCGATCAGCGGCAGTCATGGCGGCGTTTTCGGCGATTACTACTTCTAAAGAAGCGTAAGCGGTCGCACACAGGCGCCGCTTTCATTTCGAATGCATAAGCCTATCTGGCGCCGACGGGCGCCGGATCTTCGCATCGTCATCGATGCGCCGTAGCAGCATAGAATGCCGTCGAACATTTCACACAAATCTTCGTTTTATTTCCCCACTCCGACCCTACAGACTCTGGCAACACGGATAGTGATTGCGTACCTGTCAGAGTGCAGTGAGGCCGGCCCCGCGTCCGGCGCGCCGACAGAATAGCGATGTAACGGGTAGGCCATTGGGTGAACATCCAGGCCGATTGGCACTTCTCGATCGCACAATCGCCCTCGCAATGGCGGTCAATTTACTGCGACACGAATCTTCATTGATGATCACTTTCTGCGCGTGCAAGATAGTCTCCGCCCGCGTTGTCTGCGTCAAGGAGACTGTCATCGAGTAATGCCCCGTCCTGGTTGTCAAGCCGCCGCCTTTTGCTGTCGTGATCGCGTAAAAGGTAAAGGCACAGGGCCGCACCCAGAAACGGAGACAACCAGATGATGGCGCATTGCATTGTTTTCTGCCCGCGCTCGTAGTTGTCGCCGACGCAGACGCGCCAGCAGGCATACGCATTCACCACGATCAAGATGATCAGCAGGCCAAGAAGTACTTCGTTTAACACCTGCATCACATCTCCCTCGTTATTTGCCCTATCTTCTCATACTAGCGCCGGTGATTCACGAAACGGGCCTTGATGTGCAGGAAAGTATCGGCTTGCCCGATTTACTATCGCTGGAGATAGATTCGATCCGTCTGGTCGCATACGCACAAGTTGGCGCGCTGTTCGCAGCGATCATGCAATTTTCTTGGGGAAATTTCCGATTTCGCGAACAATCATCGTCGCTCAAGCAACCGCCAAAATGCGGAGAGGCGGGCAAGCCCGCCTCTCCGTTACAAACCGTATCGCATGTTACTTGGAAGCGACGGTCTTGGTATCGGCCTTGACTTCGGTCACGGCCAGTTTCGGCGCCGTGGTTTCGGTCTTGGCGACAGCCTTCTCTGTGTTGCTCTTGATACCGGTCTTTGCTACCGCCTTCACAGCTTTTCCTTTGTGGCGCGTATGCATCGATGTTTGCTTCGGCTTTTCGGTCTTCACGTCCGCCTTGGCCTTTTCGGTAGTTTTGCTTTCACCGGTCGACGCTTTCACGTCGGTAGCTGATGTCGCCTTGACTGCCGGCGTTGTTGCCTTGACGTCTGCCTTGACATCTGCCTTGGCATCTGCCTTGACGATCGGTGCCGATGCTTTCGCATCCTTGGCGGCCGCCGGTGCAACAACTGGCCCCGACGCAGCGGGAGCGGCTGTTGCCGAAGCACTTGCAGGAGCAGGAGTTTGCGCAAATGCAGCAGTAGCAAACAGGCTGGCGATCATCGTTACGAGCAATTTGTTCATGGTCATGTCCTCATTTCACTTTAATGTTCCCAAGTATTTCTTGGGGCCTGAGCATGAAACGGGGTCGAACTACAGCCTGTTGACCTCGCTTACAAACCGTTACAACTGGAACAGTAGGCCATCTGCGCCCTTCATCCTTCTCAATGCATTGGCCGGCGCATCAGACTCGACGATATCCTCGACCAGAGTCGCACTGAGAAAGCGCCGTGATGCGATACGAGCCGTCGGCAGGTGAAATGAGACGGGAACCGCAATGGATGGCGAAGCGTGAATATTTCACATACTCGCTTTTTTCAATAAGATGTTCGACAATGCGTAAATCGCCTCAGTCCAAAGAAGAGAGCCGGAATATTCCATGACCCAGTTCATCAATTTAGCCGGCACGCTGCTCGCCGTATTCCTTCTTTTGCAGTTCGTCAGACTGTTCGTGGGAACAATACGCATCATCAAGATGCCGCTGTGGGCGCCACTGCCCACCGCCGTTTCGCGCAGCGAACTGGGTGAACTAACTCCAGTCTTCGATGCTGCGCGTGAATTGCTTGAGCGTGCCGGCTACTCGTATATTGGCACCCGCCGGGAGCGCAGCCTGGTTGCCGTCGCCGGTCTGCCTCCCAATTACGCCGACGTCTATCATCACGCCACGCACAATGTCTATGCCGAGACGATCGTCGCGGATGCGCCCGTTTCCGGCCGGCCTTTTATCGTCACACTAAAGAGCTATCTCACTGACGCTACGGTCCTCACAACGACAAATAGCGCCTTGCGGTCCTGGCAGCCATCGACCACACGCCTGCACGAATGCGAGACCGGCGACATTGCAGCGATGGGTGCGACGCATCTCGACCAGCGTGCACTGCTTGGTGTTGCCTGCCGCCCTTCCCATGACGCGGCACACCCCACTGTAGATTTCGCGACAGCAATCGCTTCTGAGGTGGCCGCAGCGATGCTGCCCGCCATGGTAATCGAAGGCATGGTCTATCGTCGCGGCAGCGTCGACGGCGAAGCGGTGTTTGCGTTCCGCGTTTTGCCTGCGTTCAAGGCGGCTTGGGCCGCGCAACGCCGTTACGACAAGTTGCGCAAGAAGAGTGCTGCCGCTGCCAAGACCGCGCAGCCCATGGAAATGGGCCTGCTTCGCGCCTTGGCTGCCGCGCAGCGTATCAGCCTGGTCCGCACTATCGCTACCTTGAGCGGCTTGAGTGCACCACGTTGGCTGCAAGGTGCAAGCCTTGCCCTGTCTGTGCCCGCGTTTATTGCCGTGGGCGCGTGGTTCTGGGGGTTGCAGAGCACGCTTGCCATCGGCGCCGTCATTGCCCTGCACGAAGGCGGCCACTGGCTGGCCATGAAAATTGCCGGGTTTCGCGAAGTGCAGGTCTTCTTCGTACCTGGATTCGGCGGAGCCACCGTCGGTGAGAAACATGAGGCGCGCCCCCTGACGCATCTGTTCGTCTACCTGGCCGGCCCTGTCCCTGGTCTGCTGGCAGTCTCTGCCCTGTTCGCCTATACGGTCGCGAACCCGGCCTTGATGGATTCCCCCATCTATCCTGCCCTGTCGGCAGGCGCGTCGGCTGCGCTTTTCATCAATTTGTTCAACCTGCTGCCAGTCATGCCGCTCGACGGCGGGCGCGTGGTCGATCTGTTCCTGTTTGCCAGGCTTCCCTGGCTGCGTTTTGCCTTCTCCGTGGCGAGCGCCATTCTGATCTTTACCTGCGGATGGCGCTACAGCCTGACTTCGATGGAAATATTGGGCGCACTCATGCTGGTCGCGTCGAAAGGCCAATTTCGCCTGGCAAAAGCGTCCAACGCGTTTCGCAAGCAGATGCCTTCGCCTTCAGGCGCGGAGCGCAGTCAAGCCGCTGCGGTGCAAGATATTGCCAATTTCCTTTGCCAGCCGCGGTTTCAGACGTGGAACTTCGGCGTCAAACTCAGCCTGGCCTCGGCGATCCTTCCGCGTTTCCTGGGCGGCACACCGCGATGGAGAACCAGCGTCGCCGGACTGGCGATCTACATTGCAGCTACCGCCTTGCCTCTTGCGCTAATAGGACTTGCCGCCCATGCCTTTCCAACCCAGGCCCGCAGCGCATTGTGGCACTTCGGGATCGGATCGACTTCGTCTCCAAGGCGGGCACCTGCCCAAGCACAGGACGTCCTGACGGACGTGCGCAGCAAGCGCGCCGCAGTGCTCGCTTCGGCTACGCCGGAGCGCCGCATGCAAGCCCTGAAGGAGGCAATTGCAGACGCCCAGGACTACGAAGACCAGGAAGATGCCCTGCGTCTATCGCGACTCTATTTTCGTGAATCCGCGGCGCTACCGCCACCGTCGCGCGAACATGCAGATGCGATTCTGACGCTGGTCATGTCATCCGATCTCGACGCGCACGAAGGCAATCCGGACTTCTCAATGCGCACCAGCGTGGAAATGCTCAAAGAGGCCGAGCAGATTGAACGAAGCCGCGTGCACAAAGAGCAAAGCAAGGACGACCAGATGGAACTCGCCGCGATTCTCAACGAGCAGAGCATGATGGACGGAGATAGTGCAACGGTCGCGATACAACAGGAGATTGTCGATCTCTACCAATCGACTGTGCCGGCCAATGACGCCAGACTGAATTATGCGCGCAGCCAACTGGCTCGTGCATTGGATCGCGCAGGGCAAGCCGAGGCCGCCGAATCCCAGTTGCGCGCCAACCTGTCCGCGATCGAACCCACTGCGCGAGGCTCCGAATTACACACAATGGTGGTCTGGCAGGCGGACGCGCAATTGGCATCGCTACTTGTCGAACACAATAAATTGGATGAGGCCAAACAATTGGTCAATGCGGCTATACCAACCCTTCGAAATAAATGGGAAACCGCCCGCGCACTAAAAATACTATGGCTCATCGCGCACAAGCAGAGTGATTGGGCGGAGGCGAAAAGACAAGCCGAAGCACTCTTCGCCACCAAAGGAATTGGCGTGGCCGCAACAGACGGCAATTGGCTTTCCAGGCTCTTGTCGAGCCGGCCCGAGGTGCCGCGCGACAAGACGTCGATCCTGATGCTCATCGAAGCCACGCGCAAGCTTGGGGATGACCGCGCTGCAAACCTGCTGGTCAAACAGTTGCGCGACGAAGATGCAAGATTGGTCCAGCAGTCGCAGCAAACCCTTCTATGTCGCTTTAGAGACGACGAAGTTGCCGGCACCGTGACGGAATTCAAACGTGTGCTGGACGAAATTGAGCGACGTGAATTTGAATGCGCTGCACCGACGCAGCATGTGAATTAAACTGCCCAGCGGGTAAAGACTTTTTGCGAATCGTGTTGCACAACCAAACACCCTATACCAAAGCTGCATGATGGAAAACGATCAACACGCACTGGCTCGACTAACGGCTGCCGGCTATTTCAGCCACATGCCCGATGGCCTGCCAAATGCGGCAATCCTGAACGACATCGCGCGACGCGGCCTTGAGCTGGCCTTGTTCGATCATGCGCCAGACACCGCCCGCTGCGTGCCGCTTGATGCGGAAGACCTCGCCGATGGCGGCGCCGGCATGGGCATTCAACAGGTCAAGATTCTGTTCGCACGGCGCGGCATCGCGCTCGATGCCGCCGACAGCGACACCTATGACAAGCAGGCAGACCTGACCTATCTGACCATCAACGACACGCCTGTCACATTGTGCAAATGGTCATGGGGACCTGTGCCGGATACCGATAGCGTGCGAGACCTGACCTCGGAGGCCGCCCTGCAAGACCTGCTGTGGAAATTCAAGGCGCAGGGCGTCAAATTGTACGTCACGGCATGCGAAAATCGTGAACCTGCAAGCGCCGACATGTTCATTGCATGGGAAGATGAAAGCCGATTTCTGCATCGATGGAGTTTCGGCACCGATGACGGCTGGATGCTTTACGCCGTCGGCTTTTTCAGCATCGTCAATCGGCTTCTTGCCGACGCAGGTTCCGCCGAACGCATGTATGCCCATCGCCCGTTCACCAACGAACAACGCGGCATCTTGTTGACAAGCGAACTTTACGCGACGTTGGGGCAACTGAATCTCACACAGCACCTGCGTCGCATCGATTCCTTGCAATACTGAATGCGGTCGTCGCAGGTCAAACGTCTCAGCGAAGGAACCGTGGTGCATTTCGTGCAAAGCGGCGTGAAGGGTTTGGCGTCCTGCATGAAATAGGTGACAACATGGCATCGTGTAATTTGACGCCCAAAACGGCCGCCATTTTTCCGTACGCGCAGATTGCCGTATGAATAAATCGCGAACACGTCGCTGAAATCGATTTTCTGATCAAACCGATGTGGGACTGCGCAAGTCGCGCAAGCACTAACAGCAACAAAAACCTTGTTCGTCCCCGCGAATATCGTTTTCTCAGGGCGCGTATAAGGTCGCGAGTGTCTTCACCAGCGATTCCAACCCTCATTGTGACAACAAATTTTAAAAAAATGCTTGTCTGACAGAAAAATCAATGTATACTTGATCCAGAGCGTAGATTGTTGATAGCGCCGTTCGACAACACATCCGAAGCCCAAACGATGCTTGCGCGATGAAATTGTCAAAAGTTCCACTCATCAGCCGCCCATGACCTGCGGTGCAATGTAACATTTCGGCCCCATCCCGCCGAAGCAACTCAGAAAAGTAACGATAAACGTCGCTGGCTCTGCCGTGATGCTTGGTATTGTCCTGTGGTTTTTTTGCAAACAAGATTTGCCCAAAATCCGCACGACGCCTTCCGGCGTTTGACGCCAGGGACATCAGGACGCAGCCGGTGCCGCTCAGGCGCTGAGGCATGCATCGTTGCTTTCCAAAGGCGTTGCCTGTTACTTGCGATTCCATATCGCGACAAGAACCCCTGACGGAACTTAAAAATAGTCCGCAGGATTTTGCCTGGAAAACACAGTTCATTTTATATATATCCATCATGCAAATATTCGAATACCTGCACCAAGCGAAGTCGTTTGAGCATAAGCACCTCACCTGCGTCGAGACACGCGAGGACGCCGACATGCTGATATTGATCGGCTTACATCAAACCCGCGGCGAACCCATCACGATGAAACAGATCGTTGCCAGCGAAATTGGATCTGCCGCCACGCTCGAACGTCGTCTGGCGCGCTTCAAGCGTCTGGGTATCGTGAACGCGGCACAGTCCAAGATCGACCGTCGCAACATTCACTTGAAGCTCAACGCGAAGTTCATGCGCGTATTTCAGCGGTACGGCAACACCATGTCGGCAAATAATCACTTGCTGGAAGCGTGACGAGCAAAGCCAGCGACGCCGGCCGCCTTGCGTCTAGCCACTTTCCCCAAAACTGGCTTGAGCCGGCGATTGGCGAAGGACAAAGGCTGCTGTCGTGACTGGATGCTCCGCGCAGGCCAAGTATTTGCGGAGGCACCGGCGGAGCTGCGCCGGTTTGGCGGGATCAATCGTCACTTCAGTTCGAAACTGAGGCCGGCAGTCCTTTCCAGGCGATGCACCAGGGTCATGCCCATGGCCGCGCCGGGCGTCCACACGCCGCCGGCAGTCATGTCACGGCTAATGTCGCGTACCAGGCAGATTGCACTTTCGGCGATCATCTTGCAGGTCGATCCGTAACCCGGGTCGCGGTCGCCCTTGACCGAGGCTGTCAGCCTTTGACCGTCAGCAGTCTGACCGATGAAAAGCAGTGCGTAATAGCCGGTCTCACGCGCGTGCTTGTTTGGGCCTTCGCCTTGTTTTGGCAAGGCGAAGCGGCGTAACAGGCTGCGCGTCGGGCCAAAGCCCAGGAGCGCATTCTGAACGCGCGTCATGCGTGCCAACGCCTTGGCGCGACGTTTTCCCTTGCCGCCCTCACCGGTCATCATGCGCTCGTCATAAATAAAGTCCTTGCCCCACGGGTGGCCGCGCAATGCGTTGGTCCGATGCACGTTCTTGGTATTGATGGTCGCCATCATGAACGGACCAGTCCATGCCTTGGCCCAATCGTCGTAAGCCGCAGACTCCGCTTCCGGTTGCGCCGGGCCGGCAAAGCCCGGTGTCAATGCAAACGGGTCGGCCATCGCGCGTGCCAATTGTGGATCGTGCCCCATGCGCTCTATCGTCGCCAGCCCGCTGGCGAGCGTGCCACCCGATATGCCGCCTTTGAGCTTGCGTACCCGCCCACGCACGCGCACGAGCGGCTTACCGAAGCGCTGCTGCGCCTGGGCCTGGAGAAAGACCACGCCGAGATCGAAAGGGATGGAATCGAAGCCGCAGGAAAACACGATGCGGGCGCCGCTGGCGCGAGCCGGGCCCTCCAGCTGGGGAATCATTTGCGCCATCCAGCCTGGCTCGCCACAGAGGTCGACGTAGTCGGTTCCTGCTTCGGCACAGGCCCGCACCAGCGGTTCACCGTGCAACTGATAGGGCCCAACCGTCGTGATGACAGCTGCTGCGCGCGAAACCAGCGCCGTAAGTGCCAATGGGTCCGAAGCGTCCGCCACAATGGCAGGCAATGCGTCGGGAGCACCGATCAACTTTTTGACCTGCGCCAGCTTGGCGGCACTGCGCCCCGCTATCGCCCATTTCAGGTCGCCATCAACGCCATAGGTTGTATGGAGATACTCGGCCACCAGCCGGCCGGTAAAACCTGTCGCACCGAAAACAATGATGTCAAATTCCTTCTTCATGGATGTTCCCTCGTTTTGTTCATGGTTGTCGGCACAATTGCACTCAGCCTGCAGTTGATTCGAATATATTCTCAATTTTGTCGTGCAACAACAGGCGCGCCACCAGCCTTTCAGTCTGGCAAGAGTCCCGTATTGTGTACGGCAACGCACGGAAGCGGCAACAGCGGCACGGTACTTTACGTTTCTGATGACTGTTTCGCCTACGGGTGGCTCAGCCTGCCTGCGAAATCACCGCAAGCCGCAAGCACGGTGCATACTAGCCCGACATCTCCATCGCCTCGACAAGGAACCCCGCCATGACATCAATAATTTCGCACCGCAAAGTAAACGGATTGCTGCTCGGCATCATCGCTACCGCCATCAGCGGCATGGCGTTAGCCGACCCGCCAACCCGCGTTGCACGACTGAGCTACACTGCGGGGGAAACAAGTTATTCACCTGCAGGCGAAAACGATTGGGTTGATGCGCCGCTAAATCGGCCGTTGACCACGGGCGACAGAATATGGGCCGGCGCCGGCGGGCAGGATGAATTGCAGCTCGGCAGCGCCGTTATCCGCATGGGTGACAACACCAGCGTGACCTTGCTCAACCTGGATGATCGTACCGCCCAGGTGCAGTTGGCGCAGGGTAGTCTGAACGTGCACGTCCGCCGTATGCAACAGGATGAAGTATTCGAGATAGACACGCCGAATCTGGCGTTCAACTTGCGCGAGCCGGGGGACTATCGCGTTGACGTCGATGCCGATGGCTACGCAACGACGGTGGCAGTGCATCGCGGCCGGGGCGACGTCGTAGGCGAGGGAACGGCATATACAGTTGGTGCCGCGCAATCCTACCGCTTTGCCGGAACCGGTCTGCATGAGTATCAGGCCTTGGCAATGTCGCCGCCTGACGAATTCGATCGATGGTCGTCGCAGCGCGAAGCCCGCGCCGAACATTCCTCTTCTGCCCGCTATGTTTCGCCCGACATGATCGGGTATGAAGATCTGGACGATCATGGAAGCTGGCGCAGCGATACGGTCTACGGCAATGTCTGGGTGCCTTCCCACGTCGCTGCCGATTGGGCGCCTTATCATGATGGTCATTGGTCGTGGGTCGAGCCATGGGGCTGGACCTGGGTCGACAGTGCGCCATGGGGCTTCGCTGTTTCGCACTACGGCCGCTGGGTCAACCAGCACAACCAATGGGGCTGGGTACCGGGTCCGGTTGTTGCCAGGCCGGTTTATGCGCCTGCACTGGTCGCCTTTGTCGGCGGCAATGGCTTCAGTGTCTCTGTCTCCGGCGGCCATGTGGCCGGCGTGGCATGGTTTCCTCTAGCACCGCAGGATGTGTATCGGCCGTCGTACAAAGTCAGCCTCAACTACTTCGCCAACGTCAATACCGGCAGTACAACTGTCAATCACACCAATATCACCAACGTGTACAACAACACAAATGTCACCAATATCACCTATGTGAACCGGGCAGTGCCCGGCGCCGTTGTGGCCGTGACTGCAACCGCGTTCACGCAATCGCAACCGGTGGCTCGTTCGGCAATCAAGCTCAATAATGCCGAAATCGGCAGCGCCAAAATGGCGACGGTGGCTATGGTGGCGCCTGTGGCACCGGTCGCTGCCAGCGTCAGAGGTGCAGCCCCCGCCGGCCATGCACCGCCGCCCGCCGCATTGACGCGCCAGGTTGTCGTCAATACCGCTCCGCCTCCCGCACCGATTCCATTCGCCGTACGTCAGCCTGCCATGGCAGCAAACCCCGGGAAGCCTTTGGATAGTGCCGCTCTCGCGAAAATTGCACCTGCCGCGCCGGCACCTGCCGCGCCGGTCAAGCTGGTTCATCCACCGCAGGCTGTCGCACCAATTACCAATGCGCCACCCAGCGTTGCGGTACCGCAGAGCCCGAATAGAGGCGGCAAACCGGGAGAAGCACGAGGCCCGGCTCCTATGCCCGAAGCACCGGCCAAAGCCGCCGAAACACCTGCAAAGCCCGCTACGCCAGTGACACCAGCTATGCCGCTGGCACCCGCCACCCCAACCGCGCCGACGCCTCGCGGCAAGCCGGGCGAAGCGGAACCCGCATCTGCGCCATTGGCACACCCCATGCCGCCGCGCGATACTGCGCCCGCTGCACAAGGCAAGTTGCCGGCCGAACCGCCACATGCCGCACCGCATGAGCAAACACACGAACCAAAACCTGCACCGACGCCGCCGAGCCAACCGATTGCGGAGCCCAAGCCGGCACCTATGCCGATACCGCCGCACGACCAAACCCGCAATCCGCCTCCTGCTCCGATGCCGTCACATGAACAATTCCATGGGCCGGTCTCCATCCCGGCAGAACCGCCGCGTGAGGCGAGACCGGCTCCGGCGCCGGGCCCGATGCCTGAGCACGATCGCGCCCATGAGCCCCTCAACGTACCGCGAGGAACGCCGGCGCCGCAACCTGAGCCCAAGCCTGCACCGCAAGCACCGACACCGCATCAGCCGTCAAACTCGCCGCCTGTCGTGCATGCCCCGCCTGCACCCGCAACGCCGCAACCTAAGCCCGAGCCGGGCAAACACGAAGATCCGCGTGGCGAAAAAGGTTCTGGAAAAAATCCGCAGGATAACAACGAACACTGAACCGGCACGCGCCCAAGCGGGAAGTTGATTCTGATTGCAACGGCATAACCAGAGCGGCGGCGGCTCCCTGCAACTTGGGCGCCCGCCACATGAACAAGGGTGTGAAACATGATCGTTCCGCCGGCCGCTGAGCCCGCACAACCTGCGCGGCAAGATGCTGACTTTGCCATTGAAATGGAAGCGCTATCGGCCGATAGCACTTCGCCATCGGCTTTGCCTGAACGCGTTCCCGCTCCGGTTCATGCGCGCGGGTTGGCGCTCGGCATACTCGCCACGCTGGCATTGGTGTTCGCGCTCCAGTGGGCCGAAAAATTTCTCATTCCACTTTTGTTCGGCATCTTTATTGCCTACACACTCAACCCGGTCGTGGTGTGGCTTGAACGGGTCAGGATTCCGAGACCGGTGGGAAGCAGCCTTGTGATCCTCACCATTCTCGCGGCACTGGCTGCCGGCTCGAATTCTCTGCATGCGGAATTCGAATCCATTCTCGATCAGCTGCCTGCCTCGACGCACAAGATTTCCCGCGCATTGATCAAATTACAAACCGGGCAACCGAGCACAATTCAGCAAATGCAAAAGGCCGCGACTGAAATCCAGAACGCCGCCGGGCAACCAACGCAATCAACAAAGTCCATCGCGCAGCCTCCTGCGACGGATCTACCATCCATGAAAGTCAGTGAATGGATTCTCGCCGGCTCCATGAATGCAATGCTATTCCTGAGCCAGTTGATGATCGTCGTGTTCCTGGTGTTTTTCCTCTTGCTATCCGGCGACAAGTTCAAGCGCAAACTGGTCAAGCTGACCGGACCGTCCTTGCGGAGAAAGAAAATCACAGTGCACATCCTTGACGAGATCAACTCGTCGATCCAGAAATATATGTTCATGCTGTTGTTGACCAATACGCTGCTTGCATTGGCAAGCTGGGTGGCATATCGCCTCATTGGCCTGGAAAACGCCGGCGCCTGGGCCGTCGCCGCGGGCTTCCTCCACATCATTCCCTACTTCGGGCCGTTGGTGGCAGCGGCGGCAACCGGGGTGACTGCCTTCATACAATTCGAATCGCTATCAATGATGATGCTGGTGACAGGCGTCTCGCTGGGCCTGGCAACAATAGTCGGCACTTTTGTCGCCACATGGATGACCGGCAGGGCCGCGAAAATGAATACCGCCGCGGTGTTCATATCGTTACTTTTTTGGGGCTGGCTATGGGGAATATGGGGCATGCTGCTCGGCATCCCCATCATTGTCATCATCAAGGTGGTATCCGAACACATCGAGGGCTTGCAGCCGGTAGCGGAATTGCTGGGCGAATGAAGGCAAATGCCATGCGCAGGCGTTGTGCATGGCATGGCGCGAGAAACGCGCATTGACCCGACATCGGAGTACCGCTATTTGAAGCGGTCTATCTCACTGCGCATCGGACTGCAAATTATAGGTAGCGACCAATTGCCGATCAGCATTTAATTCATCCCGATACCGCTTTTGCTCCTGCTCGAACAGCGACCGGATTTCTTGCTGCATCGATTCGCGTTCATTCATCAGGTCTATCCCCTTTTCCCTCACTTCCCGATGCCTGGCATGCATGGCATTCAATTGATCGAGCGCCGCCTGCTGGCGTGCATCGATTGCCGCGATGTTGCTGTCGTGCAGGGCCCGTCGCGCTGCCTGGATATCCTTGCGCAAGGCACGCTGGGCGGCAACCGCTTCATGCTCGGACTTGATCAACGCGGCAAGACCATCATCCTTGCCGACCAAGGCCGCCGCACGCGCTTGTATCGCTTCCAGGTCATCTTCATTGGCCATCAACTTGCGCTGCACAGCCTGCTCCTTTTCATGTATAGCAGCAAGTGCAATCTCCATTTGGCGCCGCTGTTCTGCTGCGGCCTGCATGCGAGTTTCGTTGGCAGTCACATTCTCTTCATAGACGGCATTGAGCGCATCCTGATAGGCGTGCCGTTCCCTTGCCAGCGCGTCGCCTGCGTCGCGCAAGGCCTGCCGTCGCACCGCAATGTCGGCCCTATCCGAGGCGTTGGACGCGGCGATTTTTTCCTCGAGCGTCTGCGCCGCTTCCTGTTGCTGCTTTTGCTTTTCCTGGAGTGCCCTGCCCGTGTCGCTTAACGTGCCAAGTTGCGCCTCTGTTTGCTTGCGCTGTTCCTCGACGGCGGCCTTTCTCGCTTCCCCCGCCTGGGCGTTTTTGTCGCTCAGCGCCTTGCGCGCCTGCGCTATTTCCTTGTTGGTGGCAGCAATCGCTTGCCACCTCTCGCGCACCGACTTCATCTGTTCACGCAACACGATATTCCGTGCCAATACGCCCGATATGTTTTCGAATATCGCCTTGCGCAATTCCACGACGGCTTTTTGTTTTTGCTGCAATTGCTCGTCCTTGTCGCGTATGGCGGCAGTTTGCACCTCGGTACGCTTGCGTTGCTCCTCATCGGCTTCTTTGCGTTCTTCCGCTGCGGCCTTGTTCTGCTCGGCTAGTGTGAGCATCGCTTGCCGCGCAGCTTTCAGTTCTGCCAGTTTTTCCGCAACAATCTTGCGCCGTTCGTTGCGCCGCTCAATGATCATTTGCTGGATTTCTGCATGCTTTCGGTTGATGATGTCCTCATGCGGACCGGGCCGGAAGAATCCCGGTATGCCGGGCAATACACGCGGCTGCCGGGCAGTATCGGACACGTAGCCCGCGTGGTCCGGCACAACGGCAGCTTGCCCCGCCTCGGTTTCGATGGAAGTTTCTCCTGCGAATACTTTGTCGTAGGTACCGGGCTCCCCTTCAGTTGAACCGGGTGGAATGTAGTGCGTTTCGTGATCGGTACCGCGTATGCCGATGGTAGCCGTCGGCGTGCGCAGCGTATACGATTTGCGATTGAACTTGCCTATCCACCCGGTGATGGAGCGCAAACCGCCTGCCACAAGCTGGAAGACGCCCTTGTCGTCGTCGCCTCCGTCAGCCGTGTAACTGACGATCTGTAGTGTGGTATTGGGCCGCAAAGCGAGGAAGCCGCTGTCGGACATGGTAACGTGTGCCTCACTGTCCTTGCCCGTGATCAGTGTGTCACCTTCGTACACCGCCTCACCCATCAGTGCAGGACGGATCGGCTTGCCGGACTGCAGCAGCCGGACATCGCCGCCGATCAGGTCGATCTTGCCTGCGGGCGATCGGGTCTCTGCCCACGTGGTGCCCCAAAGCAGCAGGCAGAAAAGTACGGCAAAGGCGCGCAAAACGTGCATGGCCGGCTCCAATAATGAAGATAACCGAGTAACGGAGGATGGCCTCGGCACGCCCCGCCGCGCCGCTTGCTCCCTACAGGAATAGCATGACAATAGGCAGCACAATGCCGGCAACCAGGATCACCAGGGTCACTCGACGATTATTCCTGCTTTGCAATGCCATGTAAATGCCAAGAGCGGCCGTACTCATCAATCCTATCGCCAGCAGCAAGACAAATATCTTCAAAGGCAGGGTCGATGGGCCTTCTTCATGCTCTTCCTCATGTGCCGCAGGTGCCGCAGTTGCGCTGGCCGCATGGTCGTCCTCGTGAGCCGGTTTCTGCGCGTCTGCCACAGGCGCGCCATGATCATGGTGATGCGGCTTTGCCAGCTTTTGGTCCTTGTGGATCGAAGCCAGCGCCACGATCCATGCCGGCGGACTATACGTGCTGCCCTCTTCGCTTTCATGCAGGCTGAAGGTCTGCAGTGCGCCGCTCAGGGCAAAGAAGAAAATTGCCGGGGCGAAAAAGGTGCCGAGGTACAGGTGTAGTTGACGAATCTGTTTCATTCAGTTCATTCCGCTA
>DATBQE010000022.1:0-11135 GCA_036561005.1 Burkholderiaceae bacterium
CCCGCCGCCAAACCCGAGGCGTTGTCAAGAATCGCGTTGATGACGTTATTTCCCGGGCCGCCAACGATGGTGTCCACCCCCGTAGTCAATGTGTACGTATGGTTCACATGCCCGTCGACGATGGTTGTAATCGCGCCTTGAACGGTCGCTCCGTAAGTTGCAGGATCCGTGCCGCTGCCGACGCCGGCAATCAGGGCGCGCGCTGCGGCTGCCGCGTCGCTACCGGAGTAGGCCACGATATCGAGCGCGGACGCACCGAGATCGCTGGTAAACTGGGAAGCCACCGCAAGCTTGTTTGCAATGGTTGTTGCATCGGTCTGCCCCTGTGGCGTCGTATTCGACTGCGCGCCGGCAGCAATCGCCAATGCAGCATCGCCCTTGGTGACCGACCCGGAATTGATGGCGTTGACCCAGAATTCCAGACCTGCTACAGCAGGCGCGCGATTGAGCAGGTTTTCAAAAATTGCGGTGACGAAGCTCTCGGTCGAGCCGCTACCATAAAGTGCTGCTGATTCGGCGCTGGTGCCGAAGCTATCAATCAAGGTTTTGACAGCCGCGTTTGTGCTGTATGCCGCTTCGAGCCCTGCGATTGTGGTCGGCGCATTGGCAGCGAACAAAGCAGCTTCAAAATTTTGCAGACCATAATAGTCGGCCGGGCGCCCGAAATACGTGACATAGAGTTCTTGAACGAGCGTGCTATAGCTGGCCGATGTGGTCATTATGCGATTCCTGTTGGGATAAATTGAATTCGACGGTACGATTGTCTACTCTGCGCTAATTAATCATTGCTGCTCATGTCGCGCCATTCACGAAGCATAAGCATTCAATTCGGAATCGGCGCGCAGGCAAGTGCCGACCCTATGTTGTCATGGGGCACGATTCTGACACATAAAGCTGAGGCAGGAGAAAAAATAAATTGGTTTTGGCGCAATTTAACCTTCGAATACACAGAAATTCACCAATGACACAATTCGCATCGGCGAACCGACACAATTCGACGCCTCTATGCCGAGTTTTTGTTGGCTATGAAATGCGATAGTCGCCACACTCCGTGACTGGAATGTGAAACGAGTGGGAGATCAGCGTTTATTCAGCGGAGCGACATGTCTATTGAGGACATTGGTTTCCCCACAACTGGTTGCCAAAGGTGCTTTCGTAGGACTGCAGCAGCGCGATAGTTGCTGCGCCCTGTGCATCGAGCGCGGCGCAACTGATGCCTGCCAAGGCGCAGCCGGCATCGGCCTGCGCAATATCGGATTGCACCAGGCTGATGAGACTTCCCCACGAGGTTGCACTCGACGACGGCGAGGACCCCAGAAGGCCAGTCAGGGTCGCCGATAGTGCACTGCACTGTGCGGGGGTTAACGTTGTTCCGGAAGGCGTACCGAAATGTATCCCAGGGCCGGAAATGGCGATACCGCCGTCGCCATTGATCGAAGGCAGCGTGACCGACGGCTGTGCATTGATGGGCTGACTTGGGTCGCAGGCGATACCGGCACCCGTTGCGATGTCGAAGCCGCAAAGATTGGGATAGGTCGTGGTTTGCGTGCCGGGATCGGAATAGGTTACGCAGCCGGTGCCTGCGGCGTTCACATAACAACCGTTTTGCGTTGCGACGGGGCCGATGAAGATGTTGATGCCGCCTGTCGCAGTCTTGGGGAAGGTGCCGACAATGACGTTGTCGTAAAGCCCGTCGTAACCGCTGCCGTCAGCCGTCAAAGGTGTGGAAATCGGGGAGCCGGTTGCTCCGTAGCCAGCTGCCAATGCGGCCACTGCGGACTGAACCGCCGCGTCGACTTGCGCCAGATTCGCGGTGATGGTCGCTTTGTCTGCCGTCGCACTGAGGTGTGTTGCCACACCGTCGCCTGCCAATTGCGCGGCGATGGCAGTGGTCAATGGCGTGATGTTTGCTACGGTCGTGGAACCAGTGGCCAATGAGGCGAGCACGGACACCATCTTGACCTGGGCGGCGGCGGCGCAGGTACCGCCCCCGCTGAAATTGCCGGACAATCCAAGAGCACTATAGCTCCAGGTGCCCGACAGGCTCGCGCAATTTCCCGTCACGGTTCCCTGCAAACTTACACCCCCGACCACGCCGCTCTGCGTGATGATAATGCTGCCGTTGCCCAGGATGGCACCCTTGCAAGCGTACTGCGTTCCGGAAAGCGTAATCGTGCATACCGTGGTCAGCCCTTGTGGCGCGACGGTAAGGTTGAAACTACCGCTTGCGCTACCGGTGAACGTGCCCGAGAACGTTCCGGAAAACGATGCAGTATTGTGTGCCTGCGTGCCGGAAGCGCCGATCACGAACGGGACAGTCAAGCCTGTGGCGTTAACCGCATAAGTGCCGTCCGTCCCCGAGATCGTCGTGCGCGAAACGCCGCTGGAGTCGGTCAGCGTTATCAACGCTCCAGCGAGCGCCTCGCCGGTTGCCGCCGTGCCGTGCACCGTTACGGTAACGGCCACGATGCCGGTGATGGTGCTGTTCACGGTCGCTTCAAAAGCGGCCGGATCGGTCGACGCGCCAACCTTGCTCAACATGCCGCGCGCACTGCCTGCTGCGGTCGATCCCGCGTAATCGATCATGGCATTCTGGGCGCTGACCTGGGCTGTAAAATAACCCGCCACGGCAAGACGGTTGGTGATCAACTGCCCGTCGATCAAGCCTTGCGGCGTAGTATTGGTTAAAGCACCGGCCATGATGGACAGGGCTGCATTGCCTTTGCTGAGCGAACCTTTGTCAATCGCGCCGGACCAATACGACAACCCTGCGGCCAGCGGTGCGCGGCCCAGCACATTCAAGAAAACCGCAGTCACGAAGTCGTTGCTGGTGCCGCTGCCATACAAGGTCTGTGATTCCTTGCTGGTGCCGAAGCTGTCTATCAATGCGCGAACTGCAGGATTGGTGGAATAGGCGGAGGTCAATCCGCCGATATCGGTTGGCGCCCCTGCAGCCAACAAGGCATTTTCAAAATTGGTCAAGCCACCTGGATCGGCCGGTCGGCCGAAATAGGCAACGTACAATTGCTCAACGGCATTCTGATAACTTGCCGCCGAGGATTTTCGCGAGGGCACAATTTGTCGCAAATTGATCGGCGTGGGAGTGCTCGCCATTGCCGCGCTGCTATTGATTTGCGAGTCCGCAGCATGCGGCGCCGACGCACCGCCGCATGCAGCCAAGGATAAGGCAAGAACCAAAACAGGCAGTTTCTGAAATATCGTTTTCATGTCCCCTCCCCCAATTGCAACGAACATATATTTTTGTCACGCCACCAATGCAGAATAGGCGCTGATCCCCATACTTGCCAGAAAAATTGCAACGTCCTGATTTGACCCCCATAAATATGGGATGTCGCCGACCTCAAAATGATGCTATTTTGGAAACTTCAACTAACAGGAGGGATGATGGGCACTTTGGCATTGAGCGGTATTCCTGCAATCGCCTGGGCAGTGGGATTTGTCGTAGTCGGCGCCTTGCCTGTCTGGATCGGCGCCAAAATAACCGGCGCCGAAAATCCAACCCTGGTGCGCTCCATCCTGGCACTGGTTGCAGGGACGATTGGCAGCATCATTGGGATGGTCATAGGCATGCCTCTCGCGCTGATCATCGCACCTATCTCGTTCTTATTGGCGTTCAAGTTCATCCTCGAGACCACGTTTTTTGGCGCACTGATGCTTGGGATTGTTTCAGTGATAGGCTATTTTCTGATGGCGAAATTCATCGGCGGGGGATTCTCGGTCAAAGAACGCGGAGAAGCGACCGCGCTGCGCGAATCCGCCACGCCTTCAATTTCAGCTCCGCGGCTTCTGCAAAAGAAACCGAACGGCCTATTTTCGTAGCAATGCGCGTTGTGCCCAAGCGCAGTCAATATTTCTACCCGGACTCGTACATCAGGGCGTTTTTCCAGGTCGGTACTGATAAAATGGGCAACGCATCCCGACTGCATTACACGTCCGCCAGGAGGATCAATGAAAACTCTAGGTCTTTTCATCGCCGCGCTATGTCTCGCATTATCCGCTACGGCACTGGGAGCTGAAACAGACGCCGAATTCAGAAGCCGCGTCGCAACTTTCCTCGACGAATGGCACGACGACGCAGCCAATGCCCGCATGCGCTACTTCGACAAGATCGCGCCGCGAGGAGTCTACATCGGCACCGACAAAAGCGAACGCTGGCAACGCGAAGATTTCAAAGTCTGGGCCAAGCCCTTTTTCGACAGGGGCAAGGCGTGGTCGTTTCATGCCATCAAACGCAACATCGATTTTTCCGCCGACAAACGCTACATCTGGTTCGACGAACAGCTCGACACGCAGATGGGCACCTGCCAGGCATCCGGTGTGATACGCGATACCAAACATGGCTTGCAGATCCAACATTACCAGCTCTCGCTCGCTGTTCCCAACGCATTGGTCGACCACATCAAAGATGAAATCAAGGCGTACGATGCAACGCAATCCGTGAAATGAAACGGTATTGCCTGACATGGTTTTCGGTTTTTGAAGAAGCTTGCCAAGCATGCGCTTTTTCAGCTTGGCTTCCGCTAGATGGGTCCGGCGTGACTTGACGGGAAGCACCCAACACCTGCCCCCTCAAATCGGGCCACTTCCCGGCATCGATACCTTCGCCCTGTTGTTTTTAACAGCAAGCATTTGGGCGGACATCGACGGGGCGCACAAAAATCGTATAGGCTGTCGATACATCCACAGCTAAACCATTCGCCCTGAGCCATGCTCACCTTTCCGCTCTTCCTGGCCACGTTCCTGACCTACGGTGCGGCGCCGCCTTGCGAAAAGCTGGTCGGCTGGCGTGAAAAACCACCTTACATCATGCAAGGCATTGATGGGCGAGTGGTAGGCATCCATGCAGATATCGTACGAGAGGCGTTAAGTCGCCTAGGTTGCCGCGCAAAGTTTCTGAATCGGCCCTGGGCCAGAGCGATGCTGCAAATTCAGGACGGCGAGCTCGATATCATGGCGGGTGTGGGCAAGTCTTCAGAACGAGAGGCATTTGCCTGGTTTAGTCAACCAACAAACAAGGCGTTCAATTATTTGTATCTCAGCCGTAAAGCCGATGGACGCTTTCATTTCAAGCGGCTAAGTGACATGCTGGGAACCGACTTCCGCTTGAGTGTTGCAACAAATGCCGACTATGGCGGTGAGTTCACTGCCTTGCTCAATAATAGCCAATTTTCGCGCAACTTGCACCCGTACGCAACGCACGCAAGTGCATGGAAAATGTTGGCCCTCGATAGAGCGGACGGCTTCATCTCCGATCAATTGACGGGACAATACGAAATCGAAGCATTGCATCTGCAAAGTGACATCGTCAAGACAGGAATCATAGTGAATCCGGATGATTTCGATTACCTGGCCATCAGCAAAAAACACAATGACAAGGCGTTTGCAGATTCTTTGAATCGACAGATTTCGGCCCTGATGGCTGACGGAACCTATACCCGCATCCTTGAACGGTACCACGCCTGCACAATCGCACTTGCCAATCAGTCCTGTCGCAAACAAGGCAGAAACTAGAAAGAATCACGCGTCGCGACCAATGGTCTCCTTCATTGGTCTCCTTTCCACCCGTCTGTCATGGCAAGTCGTTGCGCGAAATAGCCTGAAGCGATGAACAGGATCACGTTTTCTGCGATTGATGTGCGTAGCGATTGGCACAAAATTGATCGCCCTCCCAATCGACGAGGCAGCGGCGGCGCGGAACCTGCCTCCCCGCATCGAGTCAAGCAAAGCAATGCGTCAACTGAACAAGGGCTCCACAACACGTTGCAAGAAAGTCGATGTCACACTCGGTTCCTTGTCCAGCCAGCCGTCATGCACAAGCTTGCCCTGGCGGTCGATCACGAAACTGACCGGCATCCGCCACATGCGTCCGTAGCCACCCGCATAGGCGCTACCGAGCAGGCCAACGGGAAACTTCAATGTAGCGGCGAGTTTGCGCACGTCGGCGACCAATTCAGGCCCATCGAGACTGAAACCCAGTACGCGCAACCCGCGTGCAGCGTTCGCCTCGGCATAGCTTGAAAGCAGCGGCAACTCCTCCAGGCAAGGCTCGCAATACGAAGCAAAAAAAGTGAGAATGACGACCTCGCCAATCAATTCGCGCGTGGCGATTTGCTTGCCATCGAGCGTGTGCAGGACCAGCGGCGGTGCGAGTTGGCCAAGCTTTAATTCATTGGCGTCTACACGCGAGGAAAACAAGCCCCCCGACGCTACCGCGCCCATGCCGAACAGGGTACGCAACACTACCCTGCGCGAAATGCAAGGAACGCGTCTTACCTGTAATCGCTGATCAGGGTCCGTTGTGCTCAAAGCATGAATTCCTATTGCCTAAAATGAGTAGCTTAACCCAGATGTCGCCGTCCAGCGCGGAAACACTTGGTAGCCCGCCAGTCTGCTATAGACCGGCACTTGCACGAATCCATAAAACTGCAGCTTCGGCAATGCGCTCCAGCTGATGCCCGGACTCAGGTAAGCCACGGTACCCTCTGTGTCGCCGGTATCGGCAAGCGCACCCTGATCGTGCGCGCGACGGGTGATATTGAGCTGTACCTGCGGCACAAAAGCAGGATCGGCCTCGTAACGCAGACCGATACTCAAGCTGGTCTGGTTGCCGGGCCGAAAATCGGCTCCCCCCTGGTCGAGTTTGTGCGATATTGCAAACTGATACTGCAGATTCGCGAAGGCATCGAAATCCTGGCTCACCGGCCGAAAATAGAACACACCGGCAATCAGATCGGTACTGCCGGTGCCGGGATTCAAACTGGTATCGAGAAGATTGTCGGGCGCGGGGTTTCGCGCAATTGGCCCCGTAGTGAATGCCACCGGACTGCGTCCAACGATGCCGGTGCCGTCCGCATTGGGCCCGCCATATTGACCGGTGGGCAGCTTGACCCCCAATTGAAACCCAAGCGCGTGAGTAGGCAGTATTCCTTGATAACTGACCATCAGCTTGGCATCGCCCACTCCAGTCGCCGTTGCGCCGCTCAGTTGGTCTGACGTAAGCGGATTGCTTGCCGCACCGTAAGTGGTATGACCGCGATCAACATATGGCAGAAGCAGGCGAATGTTCCAGTCGGCATTGACCGCGTAGCCAATACCCAGCGTGGTGTAGCGATTGAGTGTGTCGTGCTCCACCTCCTGATTGCCGCCCGCATCATTGATGCCGGCTACGCGCGCAGGTGCAATCGCGCGCGAGCCGCTACGCAATTGGTCCTGATCCAGGAAGTTGTATTCAATGCTGACGTGCCAGCCGGTGGCGGAAGAAAATCCGGTTGCGCCATCACTAGCCACGGAACAGCCGCAGCTTGCGCACGCAGATGCCTGAAACGACGCGGCAAAAATTGCGCCTGCCACGACGGCACGCACCAGCCAGGTGTTGGTCATATTGGTACTTATGGATAATTTGTAAACGATGAATTGTAAGCCAATCCGCGACATTGGAAAACGCGGCAATTTGTCGCAGTCATTTCACGCGTGAACGCGAATTCAGCGGGGTCGCGCCAGCAATGCAGTTCTGTTTCCGTTTGCATTGACGCGTTCGGTTGCGACAATGTTTTCACAACATGGCAATCGTGGTCTTCGTCCGGTAATAAATCCACTTTAGCATCGCCTTTCGCTGCACTTTATGCAACGAAACTACCCACAAAATGACGGAGACCGCGATGTACATGCAAACAAAAAAACTGAATCGACTTGGCCTGGCCCCAATCTGCGCCCTGCTTCTTGCAATATCCCCGGCCAGCCTTGCCGCAAACAGCGCGAACCTGATCGTGAACGGCGGCGGTGAAACAGGCCTTTGCGCAACCGATTGGGCTGCCGTCAAGACGGTGCCAGGGTGGCAAGTCTTGCTCGGCAACCCGACGCTGGTGTGCTACACCACGGCCGGTTTCAGCACGCCGTCTTCCCCTGCTGCCGGCAAGGCATTCATCGCAGACGGCCCCAACGGCGATTCGGCCTTGATGCAGAGCATCGACGTGTCATCGGCCGCGGCAGCCGTCGACGGCAACAGCGTGACTTACAACCTGTCAGGATGGCTCGGCGGTTACGGCGCCTACTCCGGCCAGGCGGTAGTAACGGCAAGCTTTCTCGATGCATCCGGCAATGTGCTTGGCGCACCCGGCGTACTGAACGGCGTGACGGCAAGCGCGCGCGGCAACGCCAACACCTTCCTTGCCAAATCCGTTACCGGTAATGTGCCGGTGGGAACGCGCAGCATCGCCGTTCAACTGCAATTCATCAACACTTCCGGTTCGTACAATGTCGGCTATGCCGACAACCTTTCGCTCACACTGTCGACGCCCGTGGCTGCGCCGACGCTGCAGGCGCCAGCGTCAAAAGTCCCTTCCTTCGACCATGTGTTTTTCGTGATGATGGAAAATACCGACTACGCGCAGGTGATCGGCGACACGACCAATGCACCCTATATCAATTCCCTGGCGCAAAGCGGCACCTTGCTCACCAACCAGAGCGGCGCCTACCATCCGAGCGATGAAAACTACCTGGCTGTCGCCGGCGGCGATACTTTCGTCAGCGGCGCGATCTACTTCCCCAATATCAAGGTAGCGTCCAATCATATCGGCGACCTGATCGACGCCGGCGGTAAAACCTGGAAAGCCTATGAACAAGGCATGGGATCACCTTGCAACACCAAGAATAATATCGACAGCTACTACGAGCCGGATGACGCGCCGTTCATCAACTTCACCAACATCTCGGGTAACCCGACACGCTGCGCAGCGCACCTGTTCGACACCACACAATTGAGCACCGATTTGCAGACAGCAGCCACCACGCCGAATTTCTCCTGGATTGCCGCCGACGACTATTACGACGGCGAAGCTTCCGGCAACGGCTCCGCCACCAGCCTGCAGGTGCAGGATGGATGGCTCAAACAAACCCTGCAACCCATATTCACCTCGCCGGCCTGGACCACCCAGCGCTCGCTCGTGATCCTCACCTGGGATGAGTCTTCGTCCAGCGGCACGAATCATGTCGGCGGCATCGTGCTCGGTTCGCAAGGCCTGGTCGGCAGCGGCGCACTTTCAACCGCAAGCTACAATCATTACAGCCTTGGTCGAACCATCGAAGCCGCGCTCGGCATCGGCTCCCTGACCGCCAACGACACCTACGCACAACCGATCAACGACGCATTCACGCCCAACGCCAAGGCGCCCGTTTCGAGTCTGAAAGCGGCCATGCCGAACGTGCAAAAAGGCGAGAACATTGCATTCAGCTTCAGCACGACACCGGCGAACGTTAATTCGTCGAATTGGGTCGGCATCTACCCGGCGGGCAAGACACAGGGTTCGGTCAACGCGTCGAGCTGGCAATACGTGAAGGCCGAAGGTGGCGTGACGTCGTTCAGCACGTCCTCGCTCACACCGGGTAGTTATGTGGCATACCTCTGCTACAACAACGGCTACACGGTTCTTGCAGGGCCGGCCGGCTTCATCGTTAGTCCGTAACTCAACTGCGCTCTTCACCTGAGCAGTTCAGGTGACGAAGGGAGTATGGCGCAACACGCATTACGAGTTGCCACTGGGAATATCGTAATGTGTATTGCGCCGAATTGAAACATATTGGATTGGATTGAGAAATTTGCCTGCTTTCAAAAAGGGACCCATCTGGAACGTCATGGCCGCTCGGAAGCCGGACAAAATCGCCCGAGAGGCAACATGCTATTTCTGTCAGTAAAGTCGAGCTCCGTGAAATTCATCGCGACATTTACCGCGTGGCCTTCGTCGCAATCAACGTCGCTGATTGCGTCCAGGTTTTCCCGCTATCCGTGCTCACTTTGCTTTCCCATTTGAAGCTGTCCTTGGCAATATCGAAGAAGCGAATCTTGTTGACGGTCATAATTCCGGCGGGATTGCTTCCAATCGCATTTAGCAACATCTCACCATCTTTCCATTCGCCATACCACTCTGCATTCCATGCCGGTTGACGCGCCGCCAGGCCGGACATTTCCCATCGATGTGTCACCTCCGAATATGTTCTTAAGGTGACGATGGAAGACACGGCTTGCCCATTCGGTGCAAGCGCCTTGAAGTCATCTATGATCATGCGCCCGTCGTTTAAATACTGCGCCTGCCAGCTCCCTTTGTACTGCACGAGCACTGTGCCCTCCGCATTGTATCTGATCGCGGCAACGTCCCAATTGCCAATGAGGAAGTCGAATTGCTTGCTTTCCGGTGGGGCTTCCTTGAGGTAGGCCGCAACCTCCGGTGGAATTTGTGGCGTTTGGCTTTTTGCTTCGTCCATGATTCGTTCCTCACTATTAGTGGATTCAATTACTGAAGTCAGTATGGGAAAAAGAGAAAAAATCAGGCTGGCATAGGTTGCAAGTTTCATTATTTCCCCGTTTTCAGCTATGCTTCGCGCACAAGGTCTTCAAGCGCAGGATCAAGGATCGAACCGGCGCGCAACACGGGATCGACTTTGAAGGCGTTGATGAATTTTCGACGCAGGATTGGGCCTTGATTCGTCGCTTGGTCGACCAAGTTGCTCCATTTTTCTGCGGCAGTTTGCATTTTCTGGTCTTTCTTTGCCGCCTTGCCTCGCATCACCGCGCCTATTTCGACACCAAGAGAGACCCATTCATTTTCCAGATTGACGTTCAAAGTCTGCAATTCATTCTGCGTAAAATGCGTGAGAAATGCTTTTACGCGCAATTCAACTGCTGTATTAATATATTGCACCATTTCCAGATCGTCGCCGCGTTTCCCTCTCGTTGTCGGTTCTTGCAAATACATTCTTTCCCACCGCTTCATGAGTTCGAAATCGCCGCCGGTCATGCGGACGCTTAAATCCATCCAGCGGCGCGCAAGTGGTTGAATGTCGAGAGAGTTCGGTGGAATCTTGCGATTCATCGCAGTGCGGATATCCGCAATCAGCGACGCCCACTGATGTTCTGTCTGCTTGCCGTTGTCGAATATTTTCTTGAGTTCGGACGCGGTGAAATATTTGCCGAAGGTGGACATCGACGAGAGCGTCGAAAGCCAGTCCTCCAGATCCAGTTCATTGCCTTGCGACAGATTTTCTTGCAGCAGCTTCAAGCGACCACATAATTCGCTGGCCTGCTCGATCTGGTAATCAAGTGCGGTGATCTGGCGTTGAAT
>DATBQE010000023.1:0-24196 GCA_036561005.1 Burkholderiaceae bacterium
CGGTTTCCATGCGAGGGAATCGTGTTTTCCTGTAGACGAAATGACTCGTCTCATGCTCAACGGAGGATGTCGTCGAGCGCTCCCATTGTCACACCATCAGTGTGTAAAACCCTGTGAACACAGAGCCGGTCAACAAAGTAAATTGCACATTGGTCAAGCGAAGGTCATGGATGATATCGAGCGCGAATCCCTGGATAAGGAAACGATCCGCAAAATTCAAGACGTTCAGCGAAGTTAGAAACACAAGCAACAACAATGCCGTTGGCGTTTGAACACCGACCACGTCATGCCCCTCTGTTTCCGGTCATACGGGGAAACAAATTCTTGAGTCCGATTGCGAGATAGACCAATGCCTTCCCGAATCGGGAGCGGGCGCAGACGATGTGAACGTGCGGCTTGGCTCGACGAGCCAATCCTTCCCCATTGTGGATAAGCGTGAAATTGCTGGCATCGCCCGTCGTCAATTCCGCCAAGTGCGAAGCCTGACTTCGCGCCATGGCGAGCAAGGCCTCCGGGGTAAATTCAAGGTCTTCGTCCACCAGTACGTAATGTTGCACGGGAAAATGCCGCCTATGAATCAGTTGCATGGATTGTCCTGGTCCGAGAATCATATTTTTATTTGGTCAATCGACCAATAAATTTACTTTACCCGCAAAATTCGAGAAATGCAATATAATTTGGGTGTTCACACAAAATATAAACTCAATGGGTAGGAAACCAAATACGGAATCGCGCCGCCGCCAGATCATTGACGCCCTGTTCGTCGAGATCGCGGAAATGGGATATCAGCGAGCCAGTACGGTGTCGATTGCGGCACGCGCAGGGCTGGCGCCGGGTTTGATTCATTATCACTTCGAGAGCAAGGAAGATATCCTGATAGCATTGGTCGATGAACTGATTGCCTTTGCCGAACTTGCAGGAGCAGCCGCAATGGACGCGGCGCCGACTGCCGCCACGAAGCTGAAAGCCTATGTCTCTGCCCGGGTCGGTTTCGGCGCAAATGCCGACGCATCGCAAGTCAAGGCATGGGTGGGCATCCTTGCCGAGGCAATGAACTTGCCAAGTATCCGTGAACGCGTGGCGCAATGGCTGGCTGCAGATCATGCGCTCTTGGCAAACCTGTTTGAAGAATCGGGCGCAAAACAAAGTCGGGAGCACGCATCCATGCTGCTCGCCGCCATTTTGGGAAGCTTCACGCTCCACTCCCTTGCGATTCCAGATGTGCCGACGGCCTATGCAGAAGGTCAACTGCACGCGTGGCTGGATGCGTTGGCCACGTAAATTTAGCCAATGTCATGCCGGCGTGGTGACGGCGCCAAACGACCAACAACGAGTACCGACAAGGTTGCGACCCTTGCTTTTGCCAAATCCGCCAACTTCTGCCATGCTTTGCGTACACGCTCATCACACTTATTTCGCCGCCATGCCGATCACACCTAGCCAGCTGGAAACCCTGATTGAAGAGGTCGAGCTGGAAGACCCGATTGATTTTGCCGATCTGCCGTTTGATGAATCTGCTCTACGCGCACTGGTGGCAGAACGCCTTTGCAATATGACGGCAGGCATGACCGATTTCAGTGATGAAGAAAAAATTCTGTCCCTGATGGCGGTGGCAGCGAAACTGTTGCTGGAAAATCTGGTATTGAACGTGCAATTGCTGCGGCGGGACGGGCACTCGCAGGATGACGGCGCGGCCTTGTTGCAGCGCCTGCGCGACGGCAAATAGAGCGTTGCAGCGCAAGCCACTATTCGCTCGGCACGCTTCACAAAATGACTCGTTCGAGTGAAAATGGCAGCATTACTGAACAACATGCGCCACCTTTTGCCGCATCTCATTCCATGTCCACTGCGCAGTTACAGACCGGCAACCATAGCGAAATGTTCGCATTGGCGCCGATTTCCCTTTGGCTGGAGGACTTCAGTGGAGTAAAGGCGCTGTTCGACGGATGGCGCGCCGAGGGCGTCACCGACATACGCGACCTCTTTAGCCGGCAGCCCGAATTGGTCAAGGCATGTTCAATGTCGATCAAGCTGCTGGAAGTCAATCGGCGCACCTTGGAACTATTCGAGGCCGACAGCCTTACGCACCTGGTCGCCAATCTGGACCAAGTTTTCCGCGACGATATGTTGAAGTCACACATCGAGGAACTTGTCCAACTTTGGGAGGGCAAACAGGCGTTCTGCAGCGACGGCGTAAATTATTCGCTCAAGGGCAGGCGCATGGACATCCGGCTCAAGGCGGTGATTTTACCCGGCCACGAATATACCTGGGATCGCGTGTTGCTCGCAATTGAAGACGTGACGGAGCAGGAAGCTGCCAAAGGCCGCCTTGCCGCCAGCGAAGTGCACGCGCGCGGCCTGTTCGAACATTCGCCGGTCTCGCTTTGGGTGGAAGATTTCAGCGTCATCAAGCGGCTGATCGATGAAGTGCGCGCGCGCGGCATTACCGATTTCCGTGTCTTCACCGACGTGCATCCCGATTTCATCGAGCGCTGCATGAGCGAAATTCGCGTGATCGACGTCAATCGCCAGACCCTGACCATGTTCGGCGCACCCGACAAGGCCACCCTGCTCGGCCGGATTGACGAAGTCTTTCGCGATGAGATGAAACATCATTTCAAGGAACAGTTGATCGACCTGTGGCACGGCAAGCTGTTCCAGCAGCGCGAGGTCGTCAACTATTCTCTGAGCGGCGATATCCTCAATGTCTATCTGCAATTCTCGATCCTGCCGGGGCACGAGCACAACTGGAGTCAAGTGCAAGTCGCGCTGACCGACATCACGGCGCGCAAAAAGGCGGAAGCATATCTGGAATACCTGGGAAAGCACGATGTGCTGACCAAGCTGCATAACCGCGCCTACTATGTCGACGAACTCAACCGCCTTGAGCGCAAAGGCCCCTACCCCGTCACGATCATTATTCTCGACCTGAACTACCTCAAGACCACGAACGATCAATTGGGCCACGCCGCCGGCGACGAACTTCTGCGCCGTACAGGCGAAATCCTCAACAGCGCAACGGAGAAAACAGCCCATGCCGCGCGCATCGGCGGTGACGAATTCGCCGTGTTGATGTCCGGTGCCGCAGAGAAGGATGGCGCGGCAATGATGGAAAACATCCAGAAACTCGTGCAACTGAACAACCAGTATTACGCGGGCCAGCCGCTCAGCCTGGCCATGGGTGCGGCAACCAGTACACCGGGAGAGCGGCTGGAAGCCACACTGCGTCGCGCAGACATGGCGATGTATGAGTTCAAGAAAGCCTGTTACGGAGACGGGACAAAGTAACGCAACAGCGGCAATAGCAGTACCTTCGTGTACTTGAATAACATCGAATTCTGTGTCACTCTAGAACACTTGCGCCCCGGTTTTTCATTGCCAAATCGCAACACAATTCACAAGCAGCCCTGCATCGAACACCATGAGACTGAAAAACACGATACGCACAATTTTGAAAATTCGCGCCGAGCGCGAATTGCCGCCACCGGGAGAGAAACCCCAGGTGGGCAGCAACATCGTGCTGGACCGTCTGCGCATCCGTCTGAAGTATCCGATTACCGACGAACAGTGGAAGTGGTTCACCAATCGCGGTTGGCGCACGGTGGACATGCGCACCGACCGTCGCCGTTACACATTGGTGCCGGACAAGGGCTTGACCAGGCTACTGGCAGCAGAGGGGTTGGAACGTGAAGTATTGCACAGGAAGCTGGTCAACCTGATGAGCGAGGAAGCGCGCGCCCAGCGTCGAGCGGATCGGCTCGCCAAGAATTCTGAAATCGCGCTGATGCGCAATTCTTCAATCGGCGCCTGAGTTGCACGCAACGCGTGTCCCGTTTGCGAGGCCCAACAGCGCACCCACGCCATCTTTCGCTCCAAGCCGCCTGCGCTCGCGTGCAGGATGGGCGTATTCTGTCGCAGTTATCCCCCGAAGAATCTCACATTAAATCCCCAAGGACGATCATGAAATTCATGCTCTTGTCGTTACTCCTTGCAGGTCCTGCGCTTGCAGCGGTTCCACTTGCTTCACCGGTGGCACCCCAACACGCTTTTGATGTTCCCTCGCCGAATGGTGCCCGCAGCGATCCGTATTACTGGATCCGCGACGACACGCGCAAGAACACGGAAATGCTTGACTATCTGGCGGCCGAAAATACCTATTACAAAGCTGAAGCCGCACAATATGACGGCCTGACCGACAAACTGTATTCGGAGATTATCGGACGCATCAAGCAAGACGACGATAGCGTGCCCTACAAAAAAGACCACTATCGCTACTACACGCGTTTTGTCGCCGGAGGTGAATATCCGGTCTTTGCGCGCAAACCGCTCCACAGCGAGAAGGAAGAAGTACTGCTGGACGGTAACGTGGAAGGGAAGGACAAATCCTTTTTTGATGTCGCCGTGCATCAGGTCAGCCCCAATGCAAAATTGATGGCCTATCTGGAAGATACGAACGGCAGGCGGCAATACACGCTGAAGATCCGGGACCTGGCAACAGGGAAAAATCTGCCTGAAGAGGTGCACGGTCTTGCGCCCTACGCCGTCTGGGCTGCCGACAACAAGACCGTGTTCTACGTCGAAAATGATCCGACGACGCTGCTCACCACCCGCGTCAAAAAGCACGTCCTGGGCACCGATCCGGCCAAGGATGGGTTGGTCTATACAGAGCCGGACAACACCTATTATCTCGGTATAGGCAAGAGCGGCGACGAAAAGTTTGTCGTCATCGTATTGCAAAGCACGACCACCAGCGAGGTGCGCCTCATTGATGCCGCGCACCCCGATGCCAAGCCGGTCGCACTCGCGC
This sequence comes from Burkholderiaceae bacterium, assembly GCA_036561005.1. Lineage (GTDB taxonomy): Bacteria > Pseudomonadota > Gammaproteobacteria > Burkholderiales > Burkholderiaceae_D > PKWO01. The sequence continues at coordinate 4,808 of DATBQE010000023.1, forward strand.
CGCGCGCAACCGGCATCAAGTACACGGCCGACCATCTGCCGGGGCGCTGGATTATTCGCACCGATTGGGAAGCACCAAATTATCGTCTGATGTCTGTTGGCGATCATGACATCGGTGATCGAACGAAATGGACGCCGATGATCGCGACCGACAAGAGCGTCTTCATCGAAAATTTCGAAGTATTCAAACACTACCTTGCCATCAACGAGCGTGCCGAAGGCCTGCGCCGCATACGTTTATTACCCTGGAAAGATTTACACAAGTCGACCGTGATCCAATCGGACGAACCGGCCTATGCAGAGACCTTCGAAATCAATGCCGAACAGGATAGCGAAGACTTGCGCTATAACTACACGTCTCTCACCACACCCACGCGCGTCTATTCGGTGAATATGAAAACCGGGATACGCACCCTGCTGAAGGAGCAGCCGGTATTGGGCGGATTCGAGCAAAAGAACTATGTAACCGAACGCATATGGGCAACCGCTCGCGATGGCGTCAAGGTGCCGGTATCGCTGGTGTACCGCAAAGGCTTCAAGCGCGACGGCAGCGCGCCGCTCTATCAATACGCCTACGGCTCCTACGGCATGTCGACCGACCCGAATTTCCGCTCGGCGGCCGTGTCGTTACTCGACCGGGGTTTCGTGTTCGCCATCGCGCATATTCGCGGCGGCCAGGAAATGGGCCGCGCATGGTATGAAGACGGCAAGCTGCAGCACAAGAAAAACACCTTTACCGACTTCCTCGACGTGACCGATTACCTGGTGGCGCAACAATACGCGGCCAAGGACAAGGTATTCGCCATGGGTGGTAGCGCCGGCGGCTTGCTGATGGGCGCAGTTGCCAACATGGGTGGCGAGAAGTATCGCGGCATCGTGGCGCACGTCCCGTTTGTCGACGTGGTGACGACCATGCTTGATGAAAGCATTCCGTTGACGACCAACGAATTCGACGAATGGGGCAATCCAAAACAGGCTGCTGCTTACACCTATATGCTGTCGTATTCGCCGTATGACAACGTCGAGGCCAAGTCCTACCCGGCCATGCTCGTGACGACAGGACTATTTGATTCGCAGGTGCAATACTACGAACCAACCAAGTGGGTGGCCAAGTTGCGCAGCATGAAGACCGATCACAATCCTTTGTACCTGAAGGTCAACATGGAAGCAGGCCACGGCGGAAAATCAGGCCGGTTTACGCGGCAACGCGAGACGGCAGAAGAGTATGGGTTCATGTTGCATCAGTTGGGGATCAGTCAGTGAGTCGCACAAGCCATGCATGGCAAAACGCGGAGCGTAACGATATGGTAAAGCATGAAGTTATTACTTCGCCAGCAGTGTTAAGGCGACGCATCCTGATGTAAAGTGAGGCACCGGGAGCCGGTCTTCCCGGCTCAGGGATACAAACTATTTGTCGTTTCTCAATGACTTTGTGTGGTGTCGCGACGAAGGAATTTCACGTTCAAGACGACGAGTGGCAACAATGCGACGGTCATTTTGGAACAACTTACAGGTTCACAAAAATATAAGGAGATCATATGTCAAACCTGCTTACACTTGTCGCCTACATGGCTATCGTTACCTGGCTCATGCTGCTCGTTGCGAGCATGCTTCGAGCACGCGGGTGGACCTTCCCCGGGATTATGCTGGCTTTCGGCAATCGCGACAATTTGCCGGAACCCTCCGCACTCGCGGGCCGCGCAGAGCGTGCTGCGCGCAACACCCTGGAGAATTTTGTGCTTTTCGCGGCGCTTGCCCTGGCGGCGCATGCTGCTGGCGCAACCGGCCAACGTGCAGAGATGGGCGCAGAGATTTTCTTCTGGGCGCGCCTTGTCTATATTCCGGTCTACCTCATCGGCCTGCCGTTCTTGCGCACCGCCGTGTACTTCGTCAGTATTGCCGGACTGGCCATGATTGCAAGCGTGCTGCTCTAAAAGCGCGACCAGCAGTTGGGAATGGCCTGCGCACATTCCCAACCCGCTTCAATCTGCTTTCCCGCGCGCTACTGCCCTGCAGCAGCCTGCTCCAGATCGGCAACCACGATTTTGGTCATGCCCATCATCGCTTTCATTGCGCGCCCCGCCCTTGCAGGGTCCGGATCACCCAACAACCGGCCAAGGGCTTTGGGCACGATTTGCCAGGACAATCCGAATTTATCCTTGAGCCACGCACATTGCCCCGGCTTGCCACCATCGGCGATGAGTGCATTCCAATAGCGGTCAACCTCGGCCTGATCTTCGCAACTGACGAACATCGAAAACGATTCGCTCTGCTTGTGATGCGGGCCGCCGTTAAATGCAATGAATTGCCGGCCATCAAGCTCGAATGTAGCGCTCATTGCCGTTCCTTCCGGAAATGGCGCACCCTTTGCCCAGCGTGCAACCTCGATGATTCGCGAATTCGGAATGAGCGACACGTACAGTTCGGCAGCGGCCTCGGCTTGGTTGTCGAACCAGATGAATGGCGTGACTTTGTTGGATGGTTGGATCATGAATGGTGTCTCCAAAAAATGGTTATTCCGGCTGCTCGCCGGGTAGCATCAACAGCCAAGCGCAAACAGCAACGCCGGCACATTGCTTCGGATTTCTATGCCCGCGGCAGCGGCTGCAACAGGCTGACGCGGTTGCCTTCGGTGTCCACGAACGAAACGTATTCTCCGATGCCGGGGACCGTCATCGGCTCACCAAGAACTTCACCCCCTGCTTGTGCTACTTGTTGCATGGCGACCTTGATGTTGTCTACGGCGATTACGACGGAAGGATATTGCGCCGGCCGTTCCGGATTGCGCGCATAGAAGCCGCCGTTGATCGCACCCGGGTTCTTGGGACGGCCGCCTTCGGTTTCAGTGGTGTTGGCGACAACATAGCTTCCCATTTCCTCGCCCAGCAATTGCGTTTGCCATCCAAACGCGGACTCATAGAACTTGGCCATGCGAGTACGATTGTCATACGGCATTTCAAAATGAACTACTGGATTCATGATCACTCCTCATTGTGTGCCGACAATGGCAAAGGCGTCGGCGTCAACCTTCGGCGGTTTCAAAATTGACCCTGTTGGACGGCATTGGTTCAAAGGGTTGCGGCAAGCGCGGCAAGTTGATCGGTGGCGATGCCCCATCCCGCGTAAAAACCCATTTTTTCGTGGGCCGCACAATCTTCTGCGCTCCAGTGACGCACCGTCACCGTATAGCGCGTCTTGCCGCCTTCGTCGTCAAACGTCAGGATGCCGGTGAAAAAAGGCTTGGCGGACGGAATCCAGCCAGACGTATAGGCATCGGTAAAGACAATGCGCTCATTCCTGACAACATCAAGATAGATGCCGCGATTGGGCATTTCCGTGCCATCCGGCCCTTGCATCACAATGTAACTGCCGCCGCCGGGCCTTACATCTGTCTCTGCATGAGTGGTTTTCCACGGCGGCGGCGTGAACCATTGCACAATCAAGTCGGGTTCGGTCCAACAACGGAACACTTTATCGCGCGGGGCGTCGATCAGTCGATTGAAGCTCATCTCGCGATTATCCAAAGCAGGTGCGACGGTGGTTTGATCCATTTCACTATCTCCGGTATGTACTTCCGTTAGACATGCGACGCCAACAAGGTGCCGATGTGATTACGTAATTCCTTGATGCAATGCACTGCCACCTCTGCCTTGCCCTGCGCCTTCGCCAGGACAAACGCACCCTGAATCACCGCTTGCGTGTAATAGGCCATTTGTTCGGGATCCCATGTGGCGTCAGGCGCATACTTCGCTTTCGCCGCAGCGATATCCCCCGCCACAACCCGTGCGTGCAATGCGATACCCTGATTGCAGGCTTCGCAAATGCTCGGCTGTGTTTCAAATGTCTCTTGCACCATGGTGCCGAGCAGGCAGGTGAAATCCGGCAGATTGCCTTGTATGAGCTGTGCCCGAAAATCGATATAGGCCAACAGACGTTCACGTGGATCGTCAATCCGGCGATATGGCGCGTGCTCGAAGGCTTGGCCGGTTACGGCGTTCCAATGTTCGACCGCCTTGAGCGCAAGGTCGACCTTGCCATCGAAATGGTGGAAGAAACTACCCTTGGTCACCCCGGCCGACGCGCAGATATCATCGACCGTCGTGCCGGTATAGCCTTTGGCACGGATGACGTGCAATGCAGCATCCAGCAGCCTTGTCTTTGAGGAGCGCGGCATTGAATCTGTGTAATCGTTGTTTCCCATGTATTTCCAAGACCATACCGACTAGTTGGTACGTATTGAATCACGAATCGCAATTTGCCGTCAAGCGTAGCGACAAATTAAAAAAGTGACATTAATTCGGATTCGCGCCCGACCGAGACAGCCGGCCAATCCAATTGCCGAGCGGCACATGTCCACGAGTTGGGCAATACGCGACAAATCGAGAATCGGTGTCGCTGCGCCCCCCCCAAACCCATGAGCCCAGGAGTCGGATACATGCTCACCAACGACACCGTGAGGCGGTGCTTTCAGACTTCGGTGCCGGGAACCGCGAGAACCGTTCGGGCAGGCGCCGACCAAGTCTGGCAATTCGACTCTGTTTATTGAGCGTCGAGGACGTAGATCAAACTGGTCTTATTGCCTTTCGGAATATGCGCGTGGTAGTGTCCGCACTCCAACAACGCACAGCGCGACGTCTAGTTTAAAACTTCATCCCGCTCTTCATCCATCATCGAAATGAACATCTCCCGCTGCACGACCTGCATCATTACCTGCTTTACCTTGGCTGCTTGCTCTGCATGGGCCATGGCCGCCGACCGCATGAAGCCCGGCATATCGCCGATTCATAGCATCAACCCTGCGCAACGACATTTTGAGGACCTCGCTCCTTTCGGTGTAGCCGTAGGTAATGCCCGCGTGGTGGTGTTGGGCGAGCAAACACATGGCGAAGGCGATGTCTATAGCCTCAAGGTGCGGTTGGTGGAGTATTTGCACGAAGCAAAAGGGTTCAATGTGCTGGTGATGGAAAGCGGCTTGTTCGAGGGTGACGCCATCGAACGAGCGCGGAAAACCGGAAACGACGTGCTCGACATGGCACCGGGAAATATTTTCTTTGTCTACGCCAAAACCGACCAGGCGAGGCCGGTATTCGCCTACATCGACAGCCAAAGAAAAGCCGGCACGCCGCTCGAATTCGCAACCTTCGACAGCCAGCATAGCGGCCTGCTCTCACAATCGACCATGGTCGACCAATTGGCAGCTTTCCTGACCGAAACCGGCTCGGTCCTGCCGCAATCGAATGAGTGGCAACTATTCAAAGAACAAACCCAGGCATTGCTCAAGTTTTCACGCGCGGCCCCGTCGCCGGCTATTCAAGACACCTATTTCCAGCTCAGTGCACAGGCCGAGCAGTGCTTAAGTACCACCGACAAGCCGGCATTGCGCGAACGAGCGGCGTTCTGGCGCAGGGTTCTCGCCAGCATGCGCTCGCAGGCAAAGCGCTTCTGGGCCGCCGATGACGCTCTCGCCGACGATATCAATCAGCGCGAAGAGGCTTCGGCAGATAATTTGATTTGGCTATTGGGCGACGTTTTCCCGGAAAAGAAAATCGTCATTTGGACGCACGACGTGCACGGGCAAAAGTCGGCCTTGTATGGCGGCATCAAGGGAACCTTGCAGCGAGTCCGAGAGGCATTGTCCGGCACGCCGTTCTACCATGTTTATTTCACCGCCTATAGCGGCCAGTTCAGAAATTATGAGAACGGCGCTCTGGTCGACATCGGCAAGCACCGCACAGATTCGCTGGAAAGCCAATTGCACGCCAGCGGGGCAAAGTACGCATTTGTGGATTTGCAAAATGCCGCGACACCCTTGCGCCACGCGCGACTCGATGGCTATGATCATTCGCTTGACGTGAACACGCCTGAGATTGGCAATTTTGCGGATGGCGTTCTTTACATTGACGTGATGCACCCGACAATCCCGGCACCGGGTTTCGAGCAATAGCGACGAGCGACGATGCGTGATGCCGGGCAGGCAAATGTGCGAGTTGTAACGCACCGGTATAATCACGGCTTTGGCCAGGCAACCCACAATCATGTTTACTAATTCAGCCAGCAGCCTCACTCCCGATTATCCGATGCTTGCGCGACAACTTGCCAGCGTGCTCGAAGGCGAACGCGACCTGATCGCCAACGCCTCGCAATTTTCAGCCTTCATCTACGACACCATTGGCGACCTGAACTGGGCTGGATTTTACCTGGTACGGCGGGCAAAAAACGCTGTCTCGGAAGATCAGCAGGAACTCCTGGTCGGCCCATTTCAGGGCAAGGTGGCTTGCGCGCGCATCGCGTTCGGGCGCGGTGTATGCGGTACGTCGGCGGCCGAGCGCCGCACTGTGTTGGTGCCGGATGTGCACGCCTTCCCCAGCCATATCGCCTGCGATTCGGCATCCAATTCGGAAATAGTCATGCCAGTCATCAAGGACGGCCAATTATTCGGTGTATTCGATATCGACAGCCCAAGCCTCAATCGCTTCAGTAATGAGGATCAAGCCGGTCTGGAGGCGCTGCTGGCAACCTTTGTTGCAGCGACCGACTTCAAATAAATGTAAGGCGTGTGCGGCAATCGCGACCAATGAGGAACCAAGTTTTCGGAGCCGCACATGTATCGCCATTTCAAGTCCCAATCGCGCCATAAGCAACACAAGCTCGCCACACTGGCATTCGGCGCCTGCGCCTTCATGGCAGCCTGCCAACCGACGGTCGATGCGGCGGAAGCGCCGACGGTGATTGCGTCGCCGACACTCGACAATGCCAAGGTCGCCGGGCCCTTGCAAACGGCAGTGTTCGCCGGCGGCTGCTTCTGGGGCGTGCAGGGTGTGTTCGAGCACGTCGCCGGGGTGCGCAAAGTGGTGTCGGGATATGACGGCGGCAGCAAGGAAAACGCCCGCTACACACTCGTCGGGTCCGGCGAGACAGGCCATGCCGAATCGGTCCGGATCAGCTACGATCCGGCGCGAGTGAGCTACGGCGAACTATTGCAGGTGTTTTTCTCGGTGGCGCACGATCCCACCCAGTTTAATCGCCAGGGCCCAGACAGCGGAACGCAGTACCGATCGGCCATCTTTTATTCCGACAGCCGGCAAAAAGAGATTGCCGAAACCTATATTGCACAATTGAACAAGGTGCAGGCATTTGCCCATCCGGTAGTTACGCAAGTCAATGCCGACCGGGGTTTCTATCCCGCCGAAGACTATCACCAGGATTTTCTGATTCACAATCCCAGCTATCCCTATATCATGTATAACGACTTACCCAAAATCGAGCATTTGAAGAAGCTATTTCCTCGAATCTATCTGGATAAGCCTGTCACGGTCGATGGCGGTTGAAATTACCGTGCGTTGAGGCGCGCCTTTGGCAATTGCGTTGGTCTGGGGTCTCGGGCGAGCCGCACCTTATGGGCGAGGATCGAACATTTTAGCTAAAATACCAGTTGCCATTCATTAACGCGGAAACCCTATGTTAGCAGCTCGCCCTTATCTACAGCGGGTTTCACTTGATCCCGGCGCGCGAATAGATACGGGTGATTATCCCTTCTCCATCCCCGCCGTAAAAAATCTCGGCATCGTCGACTTCCATCCGGACGTCACATTCTTTGTCGGCGAAAACGGCGCGGGAAAGTCCACCGTCCTTGAGGCGATTGCGCTGGCGATGGGTTTTGGCCAGGAAGGCGGTACGATCAATGCGCAATCCTTTCGCACGACCGATTCGGTGTCCCCGTTGCACCAATACCTGAAGCTGAGCAAGAGCTTCCGGCGGCACAAAGACGGCTATTTCCTGCGGGCAGAGAGTTTTTTCAATATCGCAACCTACCTCGACGACATCGGATCGCCTTCCCCTTCCTTACATCGATGCTCGCATGGCGAGGCGTTCATGGAGGTACTCACGCACAAACTACGCGGCCAAGGTCTCTACCTGATGGATGAACCGGAGGCCGCGCTCTCGCCAAACCGCCAACTTGCCGCACTCGCTGCAATCCATCAACTCGTGCAGAACGAATCGCAATTCATCATCGCCACGCATTCGCCTATTCTGCTTTCCTACCCAGGGGCGAAAATCTTGCAATTCGACGCAAGCGGCATCGCTGAAATTGCATATGAAGACACCGAGCATTTTGCCGTCACGCGCGATTTCCTCAATCATTATCCGCGCAGATTGCAACAGCTATTTGCCGACGACGACTGATCCTGCAGAGCAAGGCCTAAATCAGATCGGCTTGAGTGCGTCCAGGATCGCTTCGGCAAATTTTTGCGCACCGATCACGTTGGGATGCCCGATGGATGCGAGATTGCACGTGCCGCGCCGGATGATGTCCGTTTCGTCCCGCTCACACAGCGCATGACGGGCTGCTGCGAATGGATCTTCCGGCTGCAAATCGGCATCAACGCCAAAGATCCATGAATCGGGAGCCAATGCGGCATTTTCCGGGGCGAACGGCGCAAGCGCGAAACGAATGCGATTGCCGCCGAGCCGCGCATTGGTTTCATCGACGGCGCGACGAAGATTGATGGCCGACTGCTCGGCGAACAGAGCGTGGTGGGAGAAAATCTTGTCCAGCACCAGATCGCCCAGCTCAAGGACAATGTCTTCAAGGTGAATACCGTGCAGCCCGACAAAATGCGGCACACGCAGGCGATCACTATACTTACTGAGAATCTGGTAATAGCCGGTGACGACGATCCGCGTGCGCGGATCGGTGAATTTCGCCGTGACAGCGTCGAGCAGTGCCAGCATGTCGCCATATAAATGCTTAACGATCTTTTCACGCAAATCGTCGGTATCGAGAAATGGATTCGACAAAATGAAGGAATTCATATCGTTGATGCCGCCATCAAGGACAATAATGTCAACATCTTCCACCGCACCGGTGTAACCGGCGCATTGCTGCAGGATGGTCGGGTAGGAATCGGGCACTTCGCCATTGAGCGCGGCCTTCTCTATGGTTGCGCCAACGCCAATGACGGCGCCGGAATGTGCCAGGGCTTGCAGCGTGTCATCTGTCGGATCTTCACCGGTCAAAACCTTGTACGCCATGTGGCAGAACTTTTGCTGCGGCAACAAGCCCTGCCCCCACACAACGGAGTCGCCAAAGGTAATCATCTTCATGGAAAACGGTCTCCCGGATCAAAGAATAAGAATGCGCAAGTCGCGAAGTAACAATGACTGAGTAGTGTAAATCCGTTTGATGGATAACAATGACAGGCATCGCGCCAGCCGATTATGTCAAATTTCACTGCCCATAATACCTGTCATTTATGACCTAGCGACAGGTCGGACAATCTATGTCGGCCGAAAGCTTCTCAGGTAGGCGCCGGAATGTCGCGTCCGGCGTTGCGCGTGTCGATATGCATCATGACATATTGATGGCCACGATCAGTCCAGTGGCCAAACGTTTTCCAGCCAAGGCGAGCATAAAAACGTTCAGATTCGGGGGTAAAGAGATAAATCGTCTCAAGTCCCTGCGACGCAGCATGTTGCACGATATGGTTGACCAAAGCTGCGCCTATCCCGCAGCGTCGCCTGCCCGGCGTCACGAATACATCAGCCAACAGAGGAGACAATTCACGGTGGGAGACGGAAAAAGGCAGCAAACTGGCCGATCCGACCAAAACCCCACCGGACAAAGCGACAAAAGTAATCGGCAACCCATTCTTTTGCGCAGATTCCGCCAGCCGGCGGCCACGCGAAATCATCAGTTGGGCCGGCGCCAGATATTTGAATTCGGCGTGCAACCATGCTGTCAGCGTAGGAACCAAGTGCGGATGATCGGCCAGGTAGGCGATGCGGACGAGTGATTGCAAGGGAGATTTTGCGGAATACATAAGGCGGCAGCAATTACGATGGCGCGCGTGGCGAGCGACCAAGTTGCGCGTGACTCATTGCGCTGTTCCGTTCGCCAAGCAATTGACAATCACGTTGGAAACCGTGTCGCCATTCTGGTCTATCGTTCCACTGCCGTTTGCAACTGTACAGGCCTCGCCCACCGGTTGGCTCGACACGGTAACTGCGTAAGAGGCACCGGTTGTAATCCGGACGTCAAACTGAAAGCTGGCGTTGCCATTGACCGTGATGGGAACGGTCCCGTTGTTCACCAGCACTACTGATGTGCCACCGGATAGCCCGACCACCGAGCCGCCCAAAGTGGCATCGACTGCGCCGGCGCACCCGGCCAGCAACACGGGGTCCATTGCCGCGATAAGAAACTGATTCAATTTTTTCGCCCAGCCAGTTTCCATCAACTGCTCCAACATCACATCGATCCCGGCCCTTTGTCCGATACGCTGCGACTCAACCCAACCTATGCCATGCGAACGCAGCCCGTAACACTTGAGAACTATAGTGTTAATGACTGCCAAGACATGTAAATCGAATGTAAATTTTGGGAGAAATATTTGCTGACGAACTCTAAGCTTCGAAACGTTGCCGGACAACCCAAGGTGTTTGGCGAGGCGCGAGAGCTATGGCGGCAACCGGCAAGACGTGAAAATCACCCGATGCGTTCTAATTCCGTACGGATTCAGGCTGCGGCATGCAAAGGCTGCCGCACCGGCAGCCATATGCGGAAATTGCTTCCCACATGCTCGGTACTTTTCACTTCAATGCGTCCGTGATGCTTCTTTACAGCGGCAAAAGCCAACGACAGACCGAGGCCCGCGCCCTTTCCGCCTGGGCGGGCGCTGAAGAAAGGATCAAAAATGCGGTTCAAGTGATCATGGGCAATGCCCACGCCGTCATCTCCCACGTCGATCCAGACTTCCTGATTGGCAACGCCTGTGGCAATGGTAATGTTGCCTTGCCCGGGTATGGCCTGGGCGGCGTTCAACAAGAGATTCATCACCACTTGCATCAAATCCGCCGGTCGAAATTCAACCGGCGGCAGCTCGGCATAGTTCTTGTTGACGACAATCCTGGCTTCGAATTCGCTGGAAAGCAGGGCCACGGTGTTATCGAGCATGTCGGCCAAGCTACCGGACTGCCATGCGGCCTCGCCTATATGGGAAATATCACTGAATGTTCGGGCAAGCCGTTCAAGGTGAGCCAGGTCAGTTTGCGATTCACGCACCAGTTGCAAGGCACTGCGTTCGTTCTGCAATAGTGCTGCGGCAGGTTCATTCATTGCAGACGCGCCGTTGGACGAGTCTAGCGCATTGATCAATTGTAGTTGGCGCGCGATGCAGGTTTCCATCTGCAGCAAATGCTCATTGAGGGAAACGATGGGCGATTTGATTTGCTGGGCAGCACTACCGGCAAGTAAACCGATAGAAGCCATTTTGGTGGCATGGAGCAACTGGATTTTGGCCGTTTCAAGGCGCTTGTAGACGCTCTTCAATTCCTCGTGCGCTTCCTGCAGCGTGGATTCGGCAATCTGGCGCACCGATGCTTCCTGCTGAAGGCGCTGGTTTTGCTGGTCGAGCCTTTGTTGCGTCGCACGCAGTGCAATGTGGGTCGCGACGCGTGCCAGCAATTCTTCCATTGCCAAGGGCTTGGTGACGTAATCAACACCGCCTGCCTTGAAGCCTTCGAGCTTGCTCGCGGTATCGGCCAGGGCCGTCATGAATATGACCGGGATGTCGCGCGTGGCGAAGATGCCTTTCAATTGGCGTGTGGCTTCAAAGCCATCTACGCCGGGCATCATGACATCCATCAGGATCAGGTCGGGCTTGATGAACAATGCACGCTGCACGCCCTCTTTCCCATCCTGGGCGACCACGACACGAAAACCATTCTCTTCGAGGAATTCGACGACAACACCAAGATTGGTCGGCGTGTCGTCGACAATCAGAACCGTAGGTTTGGTCTCTTTATCGCTCATGGCTTATCCAATCAAAACCAGCTCATGTGGTGATTCGGCGTTCCCTGAGAGATGCGTGAGGGCTATTCTGTTCCCTCGATTACATCATATTGCAAACCCAAATATTATGTGTAACGGAAAATGCACACTTTGGGATTTTTTTCTGTCCCTAATGTTTTCCAATGAATCGGGATGTCGGTTCATCTTCTACTTTCGACAAAACTGTGAACAGATAGACAAGCAGACATAAATAATTCTTGTCGGAAACCTCTATCATGACGTATTGTTCCCGGATAGGTCTTCAGATATCGACGTATTTGACGTTGATGTTCCTATGAAGTCGGGGGCAGCAATGCAGAATAGACTGAATTTATTTGACAAACGTGCAATCGAAAAGCAAGACGCGACACCAGGCGGATTGGGGTACCGTATTGCCGCGTTCGGCAATGCAGCATTGGCTATTTCCTTGCTCGGCATCGCCTTGGTCGCGCCATCCCGGCATGCCGAAGCTGCGACAGATATCTATCGTTCATACGATGCATCGAGCAAATCCCACATTTATTCCGACCACCCGGTCAACCGGACATCACAGGTGTTTGCAAAATTCGATGGCTATCAGCTCTGGCCGCGCGCAGGCACCGGCCCCGTCTCGCTTGCGGAATTGAATGCGCGGCGCATCGCACTTGAACCTCTCGTTCAGCGCGCGGCGGCCGCAGCCGGTGTCCATGCCGCGTTATTGAAGGCGGTGATCGAAGTCGAATCGGGCTTCAATGCCCGCGCACTCTCTCCCAAGGGCGCAATCGGTCTGATGCAGGTCATGCCGACAACTGCCGCGCGCTATGGCCAATACGACCTCTACTCGGCCGAAGAAAACCTTGCAGTCGGCGCCCGTTATCTGCACGATTTGATCGTGCTGTTCGATGGCAATGTCCGCTTGGCGGTGGCGGCCTACAATGCCGGCGAGAATGCCGTGATACGCAATGGCGGGAAAATTCCGCCCTATGCCGAAACACAGCACTACGTGCCGATGGTCATGGACCGTTTTGCGCGGTTCCAGATGCATCCGAGCTAGCGCCTGCACACCCCGCGCTTGACGCGTCAAATCGAATCCTCTAGGCTGTTCGTCTGGATCTTCGCAGTCCAGCGCAAAGCCGCGCTCGCGTGGCAAGAAGCCTACCGGCCGTCAGGCTTAGCGGCATCCGCATGATTGCCAACAGGTCAATTCGGCCTTAAATAAAGACTGTTGCGCCGCAGCCGGCGCAATCTCCATTCCCCAACGGAGCCAGCATGCAACACGGACGCGTAGTCATCGAAACAATCGATAGCAAGGCATTGCAGGGCAATGCGATGGGTGACCCTACGCAACGCCGGATGCCGGTTTATCTACCGCCCGGCTACGATGATCATGCGCAGCGTTTTCCCACGGCCTATGTGTTGTCCGGTTTCACCGGCCGCGGCTTGATGCAGTTGAACGACGTATGGGGCGATGAAACCCTACCCCAGCGACTCGACCGCCTGATCGCCAGCGGGCGCATGCAGCCGATGATTGTGGCGATGCCGGATTGCATGACGCGTGTCGGCGGCAGCCAATACATCAATTCGTCAGCGACCGGGCGCTATGAAGACCATTTGATTGATGAACTCGTTCCATTTGTCGACACCACCTTTCGCACCCTGGCCGAGCGCGACTACCGAGCGATACTGGGCAAGAGTTCGGGTGGCTACGGTGCCGTGATCCAGGCCATGCGTCATCCCGAGACATTCGGCCTGGCGGCGTCCCATAGCGGCGACATGTATTTCGAGCTGTGCTACAAGCCAGACTTTGTCAAGGTAGCCGCAGAAATTGGACATTTCGGCGGTTTGAAATCGTTCGTTGACAGGCTCCATGATATCCGCCCGCGCAATGACGCGTTCAAGATCATCCTCAACATGATAGCCATGGCGGCCAGCTATTCACCGAATCCGCAAGCTCCAAGCGGCGTCGGCTTCGACTTGCCGTTTGACGAATACAGCGCCGAAATGATTGATACGGTTTGGCAGCGCTGGCTCGCATGGGATCCCGTCCATCTCGTGGAAAAACATCTGGATGCGCTCAAATCCTTGCGCCTGCTGTATATAGACGCGGGCTTGGGCGACGAATTCAACCTGCAGTTCGGTGCACGTATTTTCTGCAATCGCTTGAAAAAGGCCGGTGTCGCATTCACCCACGAAGAATTCGACGATGGCCATATGAATATTCCCTATCGCTACGACCATTCCTTTGCCGCGATATCGCGGGCGATGGCATAAATTAGGCGGACTCAGTCCGCCTCTCCGTTCCGTCTTGCCTCACTCAGCCGTAGAATCAAACCAAGCGGCTAGGTTGCAGCCGGCGGGGCGGCCGGTTTGGCAGTCGCTACTGCATTTGCCGCAGCCGCCGTTGCAAAGCCCATGACGCCGCCTACGTTCATGCTGTCCACCATGGAGGTTGGAATCAGCACGGTTGTACCGCGTTCCTTAGTGGTCTCGTAGATGATGTTCATTGCGCGCAACTGCATCGCGGCAGGGTTGGCGGCGTAGACATTGGCAGCATCGAGGAATTTTTGCGCCACTTCGACCTCGGCCGATCCCAGGATGACGCGCGCTGCCTTTTCCCGCTCAGCCTGGGCCTGGCGGCTCATCGCATCCTGCAATTGTTCGGGAATTGCCACGTCGCGGATCTCGACCGAAATGGCCGACACGCCCCACTCTGCCGTCTTGCGCCCGATTTCTTCCGTGAGTAGTTGATCGGACGCTTTGCGATCCGACAATAAGGCCGTCAGCAGGGACGAACCGATCATTTCACGCAGCGAAGTTTGCGCCACGCGCAGAATGGCATCGCGGTAGTCGGTGATTTCCAATGCTGCCCGCTTGGCATCGTGCACCTGCCAGAAAAGTATGGCATCGACATTGGCCGGGACCGTGTCGCGCGTCAGCGCAGCTTCGGCGTTGAAGCTCGTCACCTGGATACGCTGGTCGACCCAATTGGATACTTCGTCGATAAAGGGAATGATCACAAACATGCCGGGACCTTCCAGTGAATGCAATTTGCCGAGCCGCAGCACGACTGCTTTTTCCCATTGCTGTGCCATCAAGAGCGAAATCGGAGTCAGCACTGCAATCAAAAAGATGATCGCGGGAAGTGCATAGCCCACTATCGGCCCGCTTTCATGTCCGAAAATTCCGATTAGCGTGCCAAGTAAGAATAACAATGTCGAAATCACGACCGCCGGCGCATTCTTTCCTTGCCTGTTCATTTTTTGCCTCTCTTTGTTTGAGTCATTTCTATTATTCGACTTGCCAGTTCGGCGGGATCGATGCCCGCTGCCTTGGCTATCGCAATCGTTTCGTGCGCCAGGCTATCGAGACGCGCGGCCTTCCCTGCTGTGTCTTCGGGCGGGGGATGCTGCGCTACGTAAGTGCCGCGCGCCCGGACGATATTGATAAATCCACCCTTCTCCAGGTCGTCATAGGCGTGACGAACGGTGTTGAGATCGACCGACAACTCGACCGCCAATTCGCGCATGGTCGGCATTTGCGAGCCTGGCGGTAGCACCCCGGCGCCAATGGCGCGCAACAAGGAGTCGCGTATTTGTACGTAGCGGGGTACGCCATTGTCTTCCAGGCGGATCAAGGGAATCATAATGCGTGTCGTGTCGTCGCGTAGGTGTGTGTATATGCGTGTATGCCAATATGCATACAGTAGGATACAGACAGGGAGATGTCAAGAAAAAACATTGCGCACCTGATACGCAGTGGAAAAAGTGGCGCCTGCCAATTCGCGCTTCAGAATGAGCACGCATCGTCAATAAACTCGTCTCCACTGATTTTCGCAAGGTTATAATGCCCCAACGAAAATGAGGACCAACCGTCACGGCGTCGCATAAAACCCGCGGTTGATGTCGCCGAAATAAAAAAATTCGGGACAGACTGAACATGAAACCAGGGGGGGAGAAATGACGTCCGATTCTTCAATGAATCCGTATCTGGCGCCGCAAGCCAAGCTTGAAGAGCAACGCTATGAATCATGCTGGCGCGAAGGCAATATCCTGGTCATGAAAAACGGCTCGGACCTGCCGCATCGCTGCGTAAAATGCAATGATGAGGCGGTAAGTCCCTTGCGCAACAAAAGTCTGATTTGGCATCATCCCGGCTGGTATGTACTCATCCTGCTCAATTTCATCATTTACCTAATCGCTGCTTTGCTCGTGCGCAAGCGCGCAAAAATCGCCTTCGGCTTGTGCGGCGAACACGTCAAACGGCGCAGAATCGTCATCGCAGTCTCGTGGACGCTCTTTTTCGCAGCAGCCGGATTGGGTTTTTGGACAATAAACAGCGAAGGGGACCATCCGGCCGTCCTGGTCGTTGCAATACTGCTGCTGCTGAGCGCAATCATTTCTGGCATGTTCGGCTTCCGCTTGCCGTACGCGAAGCGCATTACGGCCGATGAAGTCCATGTTGGTGCCTGCGGCGAGGCGTTCCTGGCAAGTCTTCCCAATCGGTCTACGTATTGAGCGGACCGCAGGGAACGTGCCGCAAAAATGCATCCTGATCGTTGAAGACGAGGCTGTGATCGCCGACGGCATTTCCCACGCCTTTCGCACTGATGGATTTTTGCCTCACCATCTCACCCTCGGCGAAACTGCCCTGGCGCTGCTGCAGCGGCCTGAAGCTGAACAATCTCAATTGATTGTGTTCGATGTGGGCTCACCGGACCCGAGCGGTTTCGAAGTATGCAGGTGCCTGCGCCAATTCTGTGACGTGTCGGTAATTTTCCTCACAGCCTGCAACGATGAAATTGACCGTATCGCGGACCTGGAGATCGGTGCCGACAACCATGTGACAAAACCATTGCCGTCATAAGGCAAACCCAAAAGGCGTCAGGACAAAGCCGGGGCTTAGAACAATTGCTTCTGGCCGGTCGTCAGCGTCGTGAAATTGTCGCCCAGCAGCGGCAAAATCGCGTCCGCCACAGGTTGCAGCTGGTTCGCAATGTAATGACCGTAATCGATTGCGGAACACGCTGTTTCGAGCGGCTCGGGTCCAGCCGTAGTCATGACGTAACTGATCCAGCCGCCTTTTTGGTATTGCAGTGGCCTCCCCTGGCGGCGATTGAACTCGTCGGCGGCACGCGCCGCCCGAACCTGCGGGGGTACATTGCGCTGGTAGTCTCCCAATGAACGACGCAACCGCTTGCGGTAGACCAGCAATTCATCAAACTCACCGCTCAATGTTCGCCGCACGTAGTCGCTTATGTAATCGCGATGCGGTTGTTTCTTGAATACACGCAGGTAAAGCTCTTGCTGAAAGCGTTGTGCCAGGGGCGTCCAGTCGGTTCGCACAGTCTCCAGACCCTTGTATATCACCTCTTCGCTACCGTCCGGATTGATGCAGAGTCCCGCATAGCGTTTCTTGCTGCCCTCTTCCGTACCGCGTATCGTCGGCATGAAAAATCTGCTGTAATGCCTTTCGAATTGCAATTCGAGCGCGCTCTCCAGGCCGAATTTCTCGTGCACGTGCCGCTTCCACCATGCGTTGATGTGGTTCACCAGGGCTTTGCCAATCTCCGCAGCTTGTTCCTCGCTGTGCGCATGCCTGAGCCAGACAAACGTCGAATCCGTATCTCCATATATGACGTCATAGCCTTCAGATTCGATCAATTTGCGCGTTGCGTGCATGATTTCGTGGCCGCGCATCGTAATCGATGAAGCAAGTCGGGGATCGAAGAAGCGACATCCGCTCGATCCGAGCACCCCGTAAAAGGCATTCATGATGATCTTCAATGCTTGCGATAACGGTTTGTTATTGTCGCGCTTTGCGCTCTCTCGTGCCTGCCATACGGAATTGACTATGGCCGGCAGACAATGCTTGCTGCGGGAAAAGCGCGCTCCACGAAAGCCCGGCACGGATTGGTCGTCGCCAGGATGCAGCATGCCTTCGACCAACCCTACCGGATCGATCAGGAAGGTGCGGATGATCGACGGATACAGGCTCTTGTAATCGAGCACCAGCACTGAATCGTAAAGGCCAGGGCGCGAATTCATGACAAAGCCGCCCGGACTGTCCTGCCCCGTCACATCACCGATATTCGGGGCTACATAGCCTTGCCGATGCATGTGCGGCATGTAAAGATGAGTGAACGCGGCGACCGACCCGCCGCTGCGATCCGCCGGCAGGCCCGTCACGGTAGCGCGCTCCAGCAGAAAGGTCAGCAATTCAGTCCTGGCGAAGATGCGCGTGACCAGTTCACAATCTTTCAGGTTGTAGCGCGCAAGGGCCGGCTTGTCTTCTTCGAAACGGCGCTGGATTTCGTCCATCCTGTCGTAGGGGGTGCCTATCGCCTTGCCCTCTCCCAGCACCGATTGAGAAACAAATTCGAGGCTGAACGAGGCAAAGTTCCAGGTGGCGGACTTTAATGCCTCGATGCCGTCTATAACCAAACGGCCTGCGACTGAAGCGAAAAAATGGTTTTGATTGGTGCCGTGTTCACGCCACTCCATGGTGCTTCCGTCACGACCGAAGCGCAGAGGAATGCCGTATCGCTTGCTGTGCTCCTGCAAAACGCGCAAATCAAACTGTACGAGGTTCCAGCCGATGATTGCATCCGGATCATGGCGGGCGAGCCACTGGTTCAGCCGCTCCAGCATGGCCGGCCGGCTTTCGCAATACTCGAAATCGAAGTCGAGGGCGGCATCTCCGCCAGTCGGCGGTCCCAGCATATACACCTGCCGCTGGCCGCAACCTTCCAGTGCGATGGAGTAAAGTTCGCCGCGTGCGCTGGTTTCGATGTCGAGCGAAACGAGCTTCAATGTTGGGTGATAGTCGGAACCTGGTTTCAACTCGCAATTGCACAGCGGATCGCCGCCGTTGGCGTCGCCGGATTCTTCACCCTCGAAAAAGACCGGTGCGGTGATGAAGCGCTCCATCATGTAGCGCTCAGGGGGCTGGACATCGGCTTCGTAGACGTCGATTCCGGCGGACCGCAATTTCTTTGCCAGACCGATGAGATCGCGATGCCGTTGGCAGTAAAGGCCAATCACAGGGCGCTGGTGGAAATCTCGCAGGCTGAGCGGACGCAGTTCTAACTGCCCATCTCTGGGTAGGATCGAAACTGCAAGATCCCTTTGCTCGGCAGGGATGAAAGCCACGGAGGGCTGGCTTCGCAGTTGTATGTGCCGTGGCCCGCTGTCCGTCGCAAGCCAGAATTCGACACTCGTACCGGCAGGCGTGTCGTGCCAATGCCGCGTCAGGATGAAGCCTTGTTGGATTTCGGTTGAACTCATGCCGTCAAATACCTGCCTTCGCTTGCCCGCGCCCGACTTGTCGATCGCAAGCAAGGCGCGCTTATTCTACTGTATAAGGATACAGTAAAATATTGGGGATTTGCCTCTCCTGCCGGATTATTGGCATTTGGCATCGATGGAACAACCGGCTTCAGGTAACATCCTGCACCTTTACGCCTGCGCAAACCAGTTTGCATCATTAAGACAAACGAAATAGGCGCTTGCGTGAGGTGTAGATCGTGAAGCTGAATATTGACGGGGAAACATGAGCATTACCATTAACGAAGACTTGCGCAAG
>DATBQE010000024.1:0-9868 GCA_036561005.1 Burkholderiaceae bacterium
CAATGGCAATCCGATCTGACGAAGCGCCTTGATAGCGTGCAGACGCGCAATGTCTTTCTGGTCGTAAAGGCGATGATCACCCTCCGAGCGCGCGGACGGCACCAGTAGGCCGATCGAGTCTAAGTGATGCAACATGCGAACCGTCATGCCGGTGCGCTTGGCAAATTCCCCCACCTTCAATTGCATATCGCTCCATTTCCTTCGCGTTTGATTCAAAGCCTGACAAAGACATTGCGCTGGCGACACACTACGAAAGAAAGTTTAATACATAACACTGTGTGAGGTTCAAGTGAAATTTTTCGACGAAGACAAGACGGATGCGGGAATCGGACCGCGACTGCAAATTTTGACGTCGCAGCGTCTCATCGGAGGGCCTTGCCCCGGTGGCGGCAGAAATCACAGCATGCCGCACGCCTTTCCCAAACCCTGAGTACAATAATCCCACCCTCAAATCCAATAAGTACAAAGGAACAGCCATGCGAGCACAATGGATAGACATTCCCACCGAAGGTGCAAACGGGATGACCGGTTACCTGAGCCTGCCTCCTACCGGTAGCGGGCCGGGCATCGTTCTGGTGCAGGAAATCTGGGGCGTAAATGAACACATTCGCACGGTGGCCGACCAATTTGCGCTGTCCGGCTACGTGGTGCTGGCGCCGGACGTGTTCTGGCGCATGGCGCCGCGCGTGGATCTTGCCTATACCGAGGCGGGCAATAAGCAGGCATTCGAATATTACGGCAGAGTGGATACCGCACTAGGGTCTGCTGATGTGGCGGCGGCGGTGCATGCCTTGCGTGCTCTGCCGCAAGTCAAGGGCAAGGTCGCCACCCTCGGTTACTGCCTTGGCGGGCAATTCGCTTTCCGCGCGGCGGCCCTGAGCAAGGCGGACGCTGCGGTGTGTTTTTACGGCGGCGGCATCGACCAGCATCTCGACGTGGCGGCGAGCATCGACCAGCCGATCCTGTTCCATCATGCGATGCTGGACGACCACATCACGCCTGACAAGGTCGCGGCGATCAAGTCGGCCTTCGCCAGCAAGCATAATGCCACTTTCTTCGATTACCCAGGTGTGGGCCATGCCTTCAATAGCTGGGGCCGGCCCGAAAAGTATAATCAGCGCGCGTCGGCGATGGCACATGGGCGTACGCTAGAGTTCCTCGCCGAGCATCTATAGCCGCTCGATGGGCATCTAACGATTGTGTCTTGCGTCCGTCAAGATGCGTTGGATATCTTCGCCTTGCAACAATCACCACTAGCCCGTGCCGAGCACCGGTGCGGCGCGCGCGCTACAATAAACCTCTCACACCATCCGAATGCTTGACCACGGCACAGCGAAATGAACAAATACGTCATCAATGTAAACGGCGAGCAACATCATGTCGAAGTGTTGTCCGATACGCCGCTGTTATGGGTGCTACGCGACAGCCTGAACCTGGTCGGCACCAAATACGGTTGCGGCGTCGGCCAGTGCGGGGCTTGTACCGTGCACATTGACGGTGAGCAGGCACGTTCCTGCCTCATGCCGGTTTCTTCTCTGGGCGACAAAAAGGTGACGACGATAGAAGGCCTCGATCCGCACGCGGCACACCCGCTGCAGCAGGCGTGGCAGGAGCTCGATGTGCCGCAATGCGGCTATTGCCAGGCCGGCCAGATCATGAGTGCCGCCGCCCTGCTCAAGAGCACGCCACATCCGACCGATGCGCAGATCGATGACGTGATGGCGAGCAACCTTTGCCGTTGCGCGACCTACGTGCGAATCAAGGCGGGCATACATCGCGCCGCCGACATTAATGCCAAGGGAGGGGCAAAATAATGGCGGCCTCCCTTCCTCCCAAAAACGCTATGTCGCTCACCTCAGCCTCGCGCCGTCGATTTCTGCAGACCTCGACCATTACCGGCGGCGGTCTGCTGCTGGGATTGTATGGCGCCAATGCTGGTGCGGCGGCGCAAATTGCCAAGGTCGTGGAAGAGCCAGCCGAATTTACACCGAATGCTTTCATTCGCGTGGGCGTCGACGGCGGCGTGCGCATCGTTTCGAAGCAACCGGAAATCGGCCAGGGCATCAAGACTTCCTTGCCGATGGTGATCGCAGAAGAACTCGAGGTCGACTGGAAAGACGTACATGTCGTGCAGGGCGATTTGAATCCGGTCTACGGCAGCCAGAGCGCGGGCGGCTCAACCTCAACACCAAACAACTACAACGATTTCCACAGATTGGGTGCGACCGCGCGCACGATGCTGGTCCAGGCTGCCGCGCTGACCTGGGGCGTACCGGCCGCCGAGTGCCACGCTGCCGACAGTGCGGTCTGGCACAAGGCGAGCAATCGCAGCCTGCGCTATAGCGCGCTGGTGGCCAAGGCCACCACGCTGCCCGTGCCCGCTCCTGACACCGTAGCGCTGAAGAAGCCGGCCGACTACAAGATCATCGGCAGGCGCATTGGCGGCGTCGACAACGCGCTGGTGGTCGGCGGCAAGCCGCTGTTCGGCATAGACACCAAACTGCCTGGCATGCTGTATGCCACCTATGTCAAATGCCCCACGCTCGGTGGCAAGCCCGTGAGCGCCAATCTGACTGCAATCAAGGCACTGCCCGGGGTGCATGACGCATTCATTGTGCAGGGCGGTCTCAACAATCCGCGCGGGCTGGCCTCCGGCGTGGCTATCGTCGCCACATCGACCTGGAATGCCTTCAGTGCACGCAGGCAATTGAAGGTGGTCTGGGACGAAGGCAGCGGCGCCAACCAAAGCTGGGAGGGCTTTGCGGCGCAGGCCAAGCAACTGTCGAAGAAGCGCGGCGACACCATCCTGCGCGAAGACGGCAATGTGGCCACGGCATTCTCCGGTGCGGCAAAGACCGTTGAAGCGGCCTACACCTATCCGTTCATCTCGCATGCCAGCATCGAGCCACAGAATTGCACGGCCTGGTTCAAGCCCGCCGACGGCACGCTCGAAGTGTGGGCGCCCACGCAAAACCCAGGTGCGGCGCAGGACTTGATTGCTGCGACGCTCGATATCGCCAAGGAAAAGATTACCCTGCACATCACGCGCAGCGGCGGCGGCTTCGGACGGCGCCTGAGCGCCGACTATGCCGTCGAGGCAGCCGCCATTGCGCTCAAGGTCAACGCCCCCGTCAAACTGACCTGGATGCGCGAAGACGACCTCCAGCACGACCATTTCCGCGCCGGCGGCTTCCACTTCCTGCGCGGCGCAGTCGATACGCAGGGCAAGGTCACAGCGTGGCAAAACCATTTCGTTACCTTTGCCAACCGCATCGAGAAAGATGGCAAGAGCACGCTGCAACCCGGCAGCGGCGCATCGTTGAGCGGCGACGAGTTTCCTGGTCGCTGGATACCGAATTGCCTGCTGGAGCAAACGCCGATTGAGTGCTGCATTCCAATGGGCCCGTGGCGCGCGCCGGGCAGCAATGTATTCGCCTGGGTGTTCCAGAGCTTCATCGATGAACTGGCGCATGCGGCCGGCCGCGATCCGCTGCAGTTCCGCCTCGACCTGCTGGGCGACAAGGAAATCGTGCCGGGCACCGGCGAAAAAGGCACGCCCTACAATGTAGGCCGCATGAAGCACGTGCTGCAGGCTGTCGCGGATAAATCAGGTTGGGGCAAAAAACAGTTTGCGCGCGGCCAGGGCCAGGGAATCGCCTGCCATTTCAGCCATCGCGGCTACATCGCCGAAGTGGCCGAGGTGACGGTATCGCAAAAGGGCGAACTGACGGTAGACCGGGTAGTGGTGGTGTCGGACATCGGCGCGCAGATCATCAACCCGAGCGGTGCCGAAAACCAGGTGCAGGGTTCGGTCATCGACGGACTGAGCACACTGATGTACCCGGAATTGAATATCGAGCACGGCCGCATCGTGCAAAGCAATTTCCATCAATACCCGCTGCTGCGCATGCCGAAAACGCCGGCATCGATCGAGGTGCATTTCCTGACCACCGACTTCCCGGTCACCGGCCTGGGTGAACCGGCCCTGCCGCCACTCGCGCCTGCAGTGTGCAATGCGATCTTTGCGGCAACGGGGAAACGCGTACGGCAGTTGCCTTTGAGCCGCACCGACCTAAGCTGGACCTGACCCATACCTGCAGCGCCGCAACCGTTCGGCGCAGCTATTTCTTGAACGTCATGCCAATTTCCTGAAGCCGGTATTTCCCATCGGCATAGGGCATCACCGCGCGCATGTCGTGACCTTCACACATGAAGTCGAACTCGATGCGCTTGGGTGAAGCAAACGCAGCCACTGCATTATCGGTGCTGTAGGTCAGACACTGATCAAGTGTCTTGGGCGGCAACCAGAAACTGTTATAGGTCTTGGTGAAGCGGCACGCCACTCCGGGCTTCACCTTGCCCAGCTCGGTGTAATCGACCAGGCACTTCATTTGTTCGAACAAATCCTCCTGCGCGCCCACATAGGATTTCAACTTCGGCAAATCGTAGCGCGACGTGATGTACCAAAAATAGCCATACCAAACCGACAGGCCACAAGCGATCAGCAGCAGCGGGGGAAGGAAACGGCGTCGATTGCCGCTGAGCGAAAAGCTGGGCGCATTCTCGCCTGAGAGGTTATTGACCGCTGCCATCGCTGGATTGGTTTCTGCATCTTTCATCGAATTTGACGTTCCCTTAGTTGCCATTAAACTTCCACATCTTCCCCGCCTTGCCCATAGGCATCCGCCATACGGAGAACACCCCTCGCGCCGGACACCACGTCGTCAATCAGATCGCTTTTTAATACCAGACGCGGTGCCGTACCTCCAGACAGGAGAAACACGCCGCGCCCATTCGAATAAAGTATATCGTCGCTTTGCGTGATGCAGTATGACGCCACGTTAGTCGCCAATACTTCATCCTGACCCTGGCGCGTGCGGCGCATCAATTGCCACGAGCGCGGCACCAGCGAAGGCACGCCATCGACCATGCCGGCCGAGCGCAGCGCCTTTTCCGCGTCGATGCGCTTGCCCTTCAAGATGATCTCCTTGATGTCGGCATTCATGGCCGGGCCGGACGCGCTGGTCAGCGGCTTGCGCGTATACATCATGGAAAAGAAATTCAAATAATGGAACACAGCGCGCAGTAGCCGGAACGGGAACAGCAAGGTATCCATCAAAAAGCTGCTGGTGGCGTATTTCGGCGCCTCGTAGGGCCTGCGTATGAAGTAAAGGCTACCTTTGCTGCACACCTTCGGCTGCAGGAAATCGAAGCCCGCGTCTTCCAGTACCGGCAATATCTTGCCCGTGCCGAGGTTCAATTGCTGTATCGTGGCATTGCCGTGAGCGACGATGTGGCCCTGCTCGCTGCGGGCAAGCCCGGTCGATTGATAGAGTATCTCGCGGTTCTCCACCGAAGCCCACACCGGAGCCGAATCGAAGGTATCGCCGCCGGTCAGTTCGCGCAGGGCGTTGCCTTCGCGATCCATCATGACGATATGCGCCATGCCGCCCTTGACGATGGACGTGCCCAACAGCTTGTCGCTGCGCGGGTCGAGATGCAGGTCGCACAGGTTCAAGTTTTGCTTGTGCAGCAGCCGATGTTCGATCCTGCTGGAAAAGTCGTAGGCAAATAAACCACCCATGCCTTCGTCTTTCAGGAAATAGATCAACTTGCTGCCAGAAAATTGGGCCGACGTCGTCATGATGCGCGCCTCGCCCTGGTCGAACTGGCGCATGCGCGCGCCGGCCGAGACGCCGAAACTGGTGCCTTCTTTCCACGCATGCCGCTCTCGGCTTTTTTCCATGCGGTCGCTCATTTCCTGCACGTAGGGACTGTACAACTGTTCAACGCTCCCGTTATCCGTCTTGTAAAACAGGTTGCCGTTGGAAATGAAGGCCACGTCGACGCCTGCATCTATCCCGTCTTTGCTGGTCCACGGGGCGCTATCCGGAGCCGACTTGGCCGCCTTCGGCATGTCCGATGTCGGCCGACTAGGCTTCAATGCTAGCCAGAGCAAGAAGCCCAGCGCAAGCAGCAACGAAATGATGATGACGACGTGCATCTGATGTTCCCCCTGTAAGTGCGCATATTCTAACGCCAGTGCCAGTTGGATAGACGAAACGGGCGCGATAACTGGGTAATACGGGACCGAGACCAGGCATGTCAAGGGATGATAGTGACTATCCTGAAGTCCATTTGGCATCGACCATGCCGAAGTTACTACTATTTAATTACCAAAAAGATAATTTTCGTGCGAAAGAAACTTCCTTTCCTGGATTGCGCTGCCAGTACTCGGAATGCACTGGCAAACATTACATCGATATCAGGTTCGTGGACAGGCATTTTGCTCGACAACGAAACTGCCGGTCTGACAATCGCATCAAACGGCAATCTTTCAGGAACGTCTTCACCGGACTACACGTTTTCCGGAACTGCGATTGCGCGCCCAAGTGGAACAAACATATTCAACCTGACGCTTTCATTCGCTGGCGCTCCATGCGAAGCGTCAAACAAGACACTCTACGGGATCGCATTCTCGGATCGCCTGACTAGCGGCCTGAATCAACTCGTTGCCTGCGTTGTGGGCGGATCCGGCAATGCTACCAACAGCGCAGTCGCTATAGTGTTTTCTGCAAATCGCTGAAATGCAGGAGGACGACAATAGGTGAAAACACGTCACGCAATCCGGTCGGGTATAGCAACCACGTCCATATTGATAATATGACTTGCGACGCGTAAAGTAGAAGGGCGATCATCCGCCTTTCGTGCCGGACGAACGCCGCCGTTCCCTTGCGCTATACAGAACTGGAGCACCTACCGTGAAACTGTATTATTCGAGAAATCTCAACCCGCGCGTTGCCGTAGCGGTGGCAAAACACCTCCGATCACCGGTCGAATACATCTGCGCCAGTCCGCGCAATCCAGCTGAAGAAGAGGCCTTTCGGCCTATCAATCCCAACACCCTGGTGCCGGTGTTGGTCGATGGTGCGCGCCATATTTGGGAGACAGACGCAATTGCCTGTCGCCTGGCGGAACTGGCACAATCCGACTTCTGGCCCGCAGGCGAAGCCTTGTCGGAACTGATCATGTGGTTAAGCTGGAGCGCGCAACACTTTACGCAAGCAGGTGGTGTGTTTTACTTTGAGAATATCATTCGCCCGAAATATCTTGGGCAAGCGCCGGACCAAAATGCATTGGCCAATGCGGCCGGCGATTTTCATCGCTTCGCCAAAGTGCTCGATGACACGCTGGCGAGCCGCATTTGGCTCATTGATAGTCGATTGACCTATGCCGATTTTCGCGTTGCGTCGGCATTGCCGTTCGCCGAACCGGCAGCGCTACCCCTGGAAAACTACCATCATATCCGGCGTTGGCATGACCAACTCAATCTTGTCGATGCATGGAAGAATCCATTTGACGGATTGCTTTAGAGGGAATCTTTCCTTCAAGACCACGGAGCACAATCGGCAAGATTCGCACTGGCATGGACCATTGCGGGTGCAAGCAATATCGCAAGGCGTCGCGGGCAGTATGCCTGCGCGACGACATGTCGCCAATACACATACCCTGCTATTGGCCCTTCTTCACCCGCGTTGTTGCCCTCTTCGCATCATCCTTGTACATGAACACCACTTTCCCATCGCGAATTTCGCCCATGTAGACCATGTCTTGCGTGATGGCTTCGTGGTTAGTCGGCGAGAATGGTTTGGAATACTGGGCAACAACCGTGGTCGTGGTGGGCCACTTCAAATCTTCCAAGGCCTGCTGTATTTTCGGCCCCTCGTCGGAGTTTGCCTGGGCGATGGCCGATGCCAACAGGCGCAACGCATCGTAGGTCTGGGCCGCTGCCGCAGGAGATGGAATGAACGAGACCTTATTGATCTTGCGGTAGGAAAGGGAAAACGCGTTGCTGGCAGTGTTCATCTCGTTTTCAATGAACGTGACAGTCATGTGGACGCCTTCCGCGCTGGCGCCTGCCTTGTCGATGAACGATTGCTGCGACAGCAGCCATGGGCCGATCAAGGGCAACTTGAGCTTCAGTTTGGTGGAGTTTTTCGCCACCATTGCCGCATCGGGGGCGAGGCAATACATAATGACGACTTGCGCGCCACTATCCTTGATGCGTTGCAACTGCGCGCTGACGTCAGGATCGCCCACTTTGAAGCTTTCAACGTCGACGAGCTTCAAATTGTGCCGCTGTATTTCCGTCAACACGTTTTGCTTGGCGAGCGTGCCGTATGGGCTTTCGTCGTGGATCAGCGCTATCTTGTCCAATCTCCTTCGATCGACCAATTCATTGAGCAAAACGAATGTCTGCAATCCGTCGGTCGTGCCAGTTCGAAAAACATAGCTTGCCGGATAAGCCGGCGGCATGGTCGACTTGACCGCCGCGACGCCTGCGGCGGCCGTGACGATCATGGGAATCTTTGCGTCCTGAACAACCTTGTCGACTTGCAGAACAACACCTGTGTTGCCGAACCCGACAATCGCCGCGACTTTTTCCTTCTCGATCAATTCCTTCACCAGGGCGACGCCAAGTTCAGGCGTGGCCTTGTCGTCGCGCTCGACGATTTCCACCTTGCGGCCAAGTATCCCGCCACTCCGATTAATATCTTCAGCGAAGACCTTCGCGCCGCCCATGATGCTCATGCCGGAATCCTCCGTTGCCTTGCCCGTTACCGGCCCGATGACCCCCAGCCTGATCGGAGGAAGCTCCGCAAGAGCAATACCATGTGTGCAAAGACCAAGGAAAATTCCAACCAAACCGAGTGTGCGCTGTAGTCTCATTTTTCTCTTCAATATGATTATTAAAATTTCTGCCAACGCGATGTCATCGGCGAAGACAGATTAAAGCAACCGAAAATCGCTCCGTACGCCAACCGAAACATGTCGCACGATCAATCGTGCCTGAGCCCTCAACTGCAAACAGCGCGAGCATTCGCCATATGCGCAAATCGAAATACGACGGCAATACGTATCCCGCATAACGACGGTAAAATGACGTCGAGTGAAGGGAAACTGGCTGCCACGCCGCATCGTGAGTGCAGCGCGAAAACCGGATTTAACCTCATGCAATACTTTCGTCAATTTGTATATTAATACCCGTCTGCCCACAAATACCGGTTCTCACGTGAAAAACAGGTCCAACCTGTCAACTCTGACAGGTGAGTTTCATGTACCAATTTCATGGGATTTTTTCGTCGCGTGGGAACTGTAGGAGTTCGCGGGTGTTGATTTTCTGCCAATCGCCAGGTTAAGTGGCACCGAAAAAAATCTTCAAATTTGTTCCCGAACATTCCCGGTGGCTATCAATGCACGGCCTGCGCTGCGCAACTTTGTCAGGTTGATTGCCTGCCGCGCCACGAATCGATCCTTCGAACGGCTGCGACATTGGAGGATGAGATAGGAAAACGTCGAAAATGATGACGCTGAAGAATCGGTCACGCATTGCGGCGAGCAATTGCCGGCGCCAGGCAAGCGTATACACAGGGGCACGCAAAGCATTGACTTCGAAACGCCGCGACCCTACTAGCCCTGATTCAAGCCGCACCAACGACGGCCACTGCGGTAATGTGTCAAGCCAGTTGTGAATGTATCCAACCGGCCAAATCGTTGTTCAATTTTCCAGATGAATGCGCACATTCTTGCGCTAGAGTTGGACTGTAGTTGTATTGCCGGTCACATCTCTCCAACAGGGAACTGACTAAAACGCTTCCAAGGCAGATTCCCAGTTCAGTGACAATCAGCCAAATCCAACATATAAGGCAAAAAACGCAAAGAAAACAATCGTCAAAAAGCCCAGGTTGCGGCGGTAATGCCGTTCAGTTAAGGTGATTTCTTGATGACGCGAACGGCATAACGCTTTGGTTTGGCCTTGACGGCCCGGTCGTAAGAACGACCGGGCCGTTCTTCATTCAGGAGGCTA
>DATBQE010000025.1:0-6823 GCA_036561005.1 Burkholderiaceae bacterium
TAGGGATAGTCGCCGATTTGCCTATGATGTCGTTTATGGCTTCATTCGCCGAATTTGGTCACCAATTCGGCGGTGTGATTGTGTAATATCGCTGATAGCTTACCCATGGCTTCCTTCCCCAATGGAGGCGGGCCATTACTCAACAAAAAGGAGTTCATCCATGTTTCGAACCCGTTCTGCCATGGCTGCGCTGGCACTGTTTGCCGCCATCGGACTTGCCGCAGCACCTGCCCAGGCGGCAGACCCGCTGAAGGTCGCGTTTGTTTATATCGGCCCGGTGGGCGATGGCGGCTGGACTTTCCAGCATGACCAGGGCCGCCTGGCGATCGAAAAGGAATTCGGCAACAAGATCAAGACGACCTATGTCGATAATGTGCCCGAGACTGCCGATGCGGAACGCGTGATCCGCCAACTGGCGGCTGACGGCAACCAGTTGATTTTCACCACATCCTTCGGCTACATGGACCCGACCATCAAGGTTGCCAAGTCCTTCCCCAAGGTCCATTTCGAGCATGCCACCGGCTACAAGACTGCCGCCAACGTGGGCAACTACCAGACGCGCTTCTATGAAGGCGCCTACCTGCTCGGGATCATCGCCGGCAAGATGACCAAGACCAATACGCTGGGCTTCGTCGGCTCGTTTCCGGTGCCGGAAGTCGTACGCAATCTCGATGCCTACACGCTCGGTGCGCAAAGTGTGAACCCGAAGATCAAAACCAAGGTGGTTTGGGTCAGCACCTGGTACGATCCGGGCAAGGAACGGCAAGCCGCAGAAACGCTGATCGCCCAGGGCGCCGATTTCCTCGCGCAAAACACCGATTCACCGGCTGTCGTGCAAGTGGCCCAGGAAAAAGGCGTACACGCCTTCGGCTGGGATTCCGACATGGCAAAATATGGCCCCAAGGCACACCTGACAGCCAATACCGAAAATTGGGGTGTCTACTACAGCAAGGTCGTGAAAGACGAGCTGGCCGGCACCTGGAAGCCGGAGCAGACACTGTGGGGCATCAAGGAAAACCTGGTCGTGCTGTCGGCCCTGAACCCTTCGGTTCCGGCGGACGTGGCCAAACTATTCAACGAAAAGAAACAGGCAATTGTCGACGGCAAATTGATGCCGTTTGCCGGGCCGTTGAAGGACAACACCGGCGCCGTGAAGGTTGCGGCCGGTTCGGTCATGCCGGTGGGCGACATGATGAGTATCAACTGGCTGGTTGAGGGCGTGGAGGGGTCGCTGCCGAAGTGAGTTTATGCCCACTCAATGAGGGCCTCGCTTGCAACCACTGCACCTAATTCCATGCAAAGTTTTGCTCCCGTCCGACTCTGATTTTCTTTAGGAGGGAGCATCCGCATGCATGCGGATGCCGGTATGATGGCGCGCAATGCCATACCGAATCGACCGCAAACCGGTAATCCGTCGACCCCGCTTTCGCGCGAATCGTTACCCACAGCCAGAAGCGCCACTAGCTCCCTTCGTCCGCAGGCGGGAGAGGGGTTCCAGCGCGCGATATGCACTTTCGGGTAACGGTTAGCGCTTTCGCGGGGACGACGGAGATATAAATCACTTTGGGGCAATGTCGGACACCGCTACATTCCCAACTGTGAAAGAAAGTAAGCCAAACCGATCAAACAAACTCCCCAATCTTCGCCACCACCGCCTTGCGCACCGACCCGGTGGTCACAAAAGACTGCGCCGCAACGATGTCGTCGTGGAACCAGCGGTCGCCATCAAGGCAGGCCGGAATCTGACGCCGCACTTCCTCATACGCCGCCCTGGTCCCCTCGCCTAACACAAAGCCCGGCAACAACGCCTCTGTCATGGTCAGGGCCTGCGCCGCCAGCAGCATTTCCACGCCGACGATGTACTGCGTGTTGGCAACCACGGTTGCCGCCTTGCGCGCGCACCAGGTGGAGTTGGACACATGGTCTTCGCTGTTGCCCTTGGCCGGGATGCTGTCGACGCTGCCCGGCATGCACAGCGTGCGGTTTTCCATTACCAGGGAACTCAACGAGCACTGTACGACGGGATAGCCGGTGTTGACGCCACGCACGCCTGTCACGAGGTTACGCGGCAAGCCCCAGGACAAGGTCGGGTCGATCAGGCGCGCCACGCGGCGTTCGCAAATGCTGCCGAGGTCGGCCACGGCAATGGCCAGCAGGTCCATGGCCTGGGCCAGATATTGGCCGTGGAAGTTGCCGCCCGAGATGATCTCGAAACCGCCGCCGTCCTTGCCGAAAATCAGCGGGTTGTCGGTGGCGGAATTGATTTCAGTGTCGACAATGGTGTCGATGTAGTCGAGTGCATCGAACACCGGGCCGTAGACTTGCGGCGCGCAGCGCAGTGAATACACGTCCTGGATGCGGGCGGTATAGGGAATGTCGGTGCGGCGCAACTCTTCAGGAAATTGCACGGCGCGCGCCTCGTGCGTGGTGCGGGTCGAGCCGGCCAGCAGTTTGCGAATGACTTCTGCCGTCTTGATCTGCCCGGCGTGCGGACGCGCCTGGTGGATACGCGGGTCGAACGCTGCCATTTCGGCGCGCATCGCTTCGAGCGTCAAGCCCAGCGAGAGACAGGCATCAGACAGCAGATTGCGCGCATCGTGCGCGGCCAGAACGGCCACGGCGAGCGATACGGTGCAGCCGTTGATCAACGCCGACGCATCCTTCGCTTTCAGGTCGAACTCGACCGCGCCGATGCCGGCCAGTTTGATCGCTTCCGGCGCAGACATGCGTTTGCCCTGATACATCACGTCAGCCTGTGCGAAACCTGCGACAGCCGCCGCCAGATAGGCCAGCGGCGCCAGGTCGCCCGAGGCGCCGACCGAGCCCTTTTGCGGCATGATCGGATGGATGCCGGCGTTCAGAAACGCCAGCAGGCGATCCACTACTTCGACGCGCGGCGCCGAGTAATTGCTGGCGAATGCGTTGGCGCGCAACAGCATGGTTGCGCGGCTCACTTCCTCGGAAAACGGCTCACCCATGCCGGCGGCGTGGGCCTTGATCAATTGCGTCTGGAACAGTTCGATATGTTCAACCTTGATGCGCGTGTCCTTCAACAGGCCGACACCGGTGTTGAAGCTGTACATCATTGGCGCTTCGTCGTGCATCCAGGTGTTTTCGATGTAATCGCGACTCTCCTTCAATGCGCTGCGCGAGGCGGCGGCGAGATCGACCTTGACCGAAGGGTCGCGCGATGCGGCGATCACTTGCTCGGCTGTGAGGGTGAAGCCGTCTATGGAAAAATTTGTCATGGTGTATTTCCTATTCCATTCAATGTATTGCAATGTCGATTCGCGCAGTAGCTTATTCGGCATTGCGCTATTTTGCTCCGGACTCGTACCACGCACCAATCGCGGCGCGTTCGTCGTCCGTAATATGCGTCAGGTTACCAAGCGGCATGGCTTTCAACTGCACCGCCTGCTGGTAGACCTTCGCAGCGTTCTTGTGGATCAATTCCGGCGTCTGCAGCATGATGCCGGCCGGTGCCGCGGCAAATCCGGGCTGGGTCGGTTTGTCGGAGTGGCAACTGATGCAGCGCTCGCCGATAACAGCCTGCACGCGGGCAAATTGATCGCCGGCGCCGGCTGAAGCAAGGGCCGGTGCGGAAGGATGCGGCGCAATGGCAATTGCCACGCCGAGCAGCAACGCGACGCCTGCTGCCGGATAGGCCCAGGCGATCTGCCCCTTGTGCTTGAGGTTGAAGAAATGGCGGATCAACACGCCGGCTGCCATGATGGCGGCAAGGATCAGCCAGTTGTAGGCGTGGCTGTAGGTCATGGCGTAGTGATTGCTGATCATGATGAACAGCACCGGGAGCGTGAAATAATTGTTGTGCACGCTGCGCTGCTTGGCGCGTTGGCCATAGACGGGATCGGGCGATTCGCCACGCTGCATGGCGTCGACCAGCTTGCGCTGCCCCGGAATGATCACCATCAATACGTTGCCGACCATGATGGTACCGATCATGGCGCCGACGTGGATGTAGGCGGCGCGTCCGGAGAGCAGCGTGGACAAGACGTAGGCCGCCAGCACGATGAGGGCGAACATCACCATGCCGAGCATGCCGTCGCGGCGGCCGAGCGGCGAGCGGCATAGCAGGTCGTACACCGTCCAGCCGACAACCAGCGTGCCGATGCCGATGGCGATGGCTTGCCAGGGCGCCAGGTCGGCAACCGACTTGTCGATCATCATGGCCGAGGCGTTGAAGTAATAGACGATGAACAACATGGAGAAACCCGACAGCCAGGTGGCATAGGCTTCCCACTTGAACCAGTGCAATTGAGCAGGCAATTCGGGCGGCGCGACCAGATATTTCTGCGGATTGTAAAAGCCGCCGCCGTGCACAGCCCACAATTCGCCCGAGACGCCGCGCTTGGCCAGGTCGGAACCGGGCTTGGGCGGCCTGATCGAATTGTCGAGCCAGACGAAATAAAACGATGCGCCGATCCATGCAATGCCCGTGATCAGGTGCAGCCAGCGCACCAGCAGATTGAGCCAGTCGATTCCATACGACAGCAGTAACGCGTCCATGCATTCCTCGTGATTGGTTCGTCTGCCTCTGCGGGCGCTTCAGACGAATGGATTCATGTGGTCGCGAACTGGTTGGTGCCCGCACACACATTTTGCATGATATGCAAGATGGATGCCGGTTTTCCGTTAGCTCCGCTGCGACCGCTGTCTTCAAGATCAATTAAATACGCGCCGCAACGATACCATCATGTTCCAGCGCATATGATGAAGATAGTCGTTTTCATAGATCAGGACATTGGGTTTGAGGTATATTGCACATAAACAAATCCATATATGGAGACCCGCCATGGCCGGCTTGCCTGATCACCTGGACGTACACCTGATACGCATCCTGTACATGCTGCTGTCCGAGAAAAACGTCTCGCGCGTGGCATTGAAACTGAACCAGCCGCAGCCGTCGATTTCTGCCTCCTTGCGCAAACTGCGCGAGCTGACCGGCGACCCGCTGCTGGTACGCGGTGCACGTGGCATGGTGCCGACCCAGCACGGCGAAAGCCTGCTCAAGCCGGCCAAGCGCATATTGGACGACACTGAACGATTGTTCGTGCGGAAGCTGCCTTTCGTCGCGCAGCAGGAAAGCCGCACCTTCCATATTGCCGCGCCCGACTACCTCGACAGCCAGTTCCTGCCCAACATCGTCGCCGCCCTGCGCCGCGAATCGCCCAAGAGCCGCATCGTGATCCACGGCCTGGGCCCCGAAATCGATTACGTGAAACTATTGTCCGACGGCGATCTCGATCTCGTCATCGCCAACTGGGACGAGCCACCCGAGCATCTGCACCTCTCGAAACTGTTCGAAGACCCCATCATCTGCGCCATGCGTGCCGACTGCGCCTACGCCAAGCGCACTGCACCCGACAAAATGACGGTGGAGGACTACCTCGCCCTGCCCCACGTCGCGCCCTCGCAAATGCTGCCTGGCTACCATGGCGTGATCGAATCCTATCTGGCGCGGCAAAACCTGCAGCGTAACGTCGCGGTGGAATCAGCCTATTTTGGCCTGATCCCGTACATGCTGACCCAGACCGACCTGGTGCTGACAACCGGCAAGCAATTCCTCAAGCACTACGAGCGTATCCTGCCACTGAAAACCTATACGGTGCCGATCAAATTCCCGGCCATGCGTTTTTACCAATTGTGGCACGAGCGCGTGCACCAGGCCAGCGAGCACAAGTGGCTGCGCGACTTGATTGCGGCGACGGCAAAGTCGCTCGTGATCAAGCCTTGAGCGAGTGACCGGCATGAACATCGAATTGCGCAAATTGCGCCACATGTCGGTGCTGGCCGAAGAGCTGAATTTTGCGCGCGCCGCCGGCAAGCTCAACCTGACGCAATCGGCCTTGAGCCGCAGCATCCAGGCACTGGAAGCGGAATTGGGCGGCGCACTGTTTGACCGCGACCTGCGCAAGGTTACTTTGACGCCGTTTGGCCGGCAGATCTTGCCGCGTGCGCGCCAATTGCTGCAGGACGCGGTCAGCCTGGGGCGCGATGTTGACCTGATGCGCAACGGCGATTTCGGCGACGTCGTATTCGGCGCCGGCCCTTTCCCCGGCGGCACTATGCTGCCGCCTATCCTGGCCCAGCTCGCCCGTGAGCATCCACACCTGCATGTCGAAGTGGAGATCAATAACTGGCAAATCCTGACGCAGCATTTGCTTGACGAACGCATCGAATTTTTTATCGCCGACGTTCGCAACGTGGTGAAGAACCGGCGCCTGCTGATTTCCCGTCTGGGTCGGCAATACGGCAGCCTGTTTTGCCGCGCCGGCCATCCGTTGGCAGGAGTGAAGCTGCATACCCCAAGCCAGGTGCTCGACTACCCCTCTGCAGCGGTACGGCTGCCGGTCGAGATCCTGCAGCAGTTGGGGCAATACCTGGACACCGAACATTCCGACTCCTGGGTGCCCAACCTGATCTGCGACAATCCCGCCTTGCTGCTGGCCGTGACGCTCAACAGCGACGCCATCATGCTGTCGACCTACGCCG
This sequence comes from Burkholderiaceae bacterium, assembly GCA_036561005.1. GTDB lineage: Bacteria > Pseudomonadota > Gammaproteobacteria > Burkholderiales > Burkholderiaceae_D > PKWO01. The sequence goes on from DATBQE010000025.1 coordinate 6,514, forward strand.
CCGCGTCCGGCGCCGTGGCCGATGGCAGCCTTGTTGCGATCAACATGCCTAATCAGCCGAAATTCTTCACCGACATGGGCATTGTAAGCCTGGCCGGCAGGACGCTCTCGCCGGCGGCCGCGTGGCTGGTCGACGCAATGCGGCTCCAGGCCGAGCTGCTGGCAGGCGAATTTCAGAACGACCCACCTGCGGCCGGCCGCAAGCGCGGCAAGTCCTGACGGCAATCGCAATGATTCACAAAATTCATTACATTGAAGAAAATAATGCATTGGACGAATAGTTGATATCAGGCAAGAATACGGCAAAAAAG
>DATBQE010000026.1:0-38052 GCA_036561005.1 Burkholderiaceae bacterium
GCATCAGCCGGCGTTGCGCCAGCAACAGAGCGGTAATGACCACCGCCGACGAGGCCTCCCAAAATACCGGCTCCCAATATCGCGTGCGGCCGGATTTTATATATTCTTGTAACTGCACTGTCGCCATCAGCACCCAGAACAAGATCCAGACTGAGAAAATAATGCGTGCGCTGCGGTTTGGCATTGTGGTACCAATGATTGATTGAAGGCGTTGATGGTTGCGCGATTGGACTCGATTGTCAAAACCCGCAGCCGATATCGGTCGTCGCCACAACTGTCCGCTATTGTCGACGGTTGTCGGTTACAACGTTGCCCGACACCGGACAGAATGTTAAAGTGTCAATGATACACAATCTGGCGCGCATGTCAGGTTTGCTGGCAACACCGTCCTGCACGCGCCTTTACCCTTTGCCAATGCCCCTGATTCTTGCCTCGCGCAATTGATCCTGTGAATAAGGCAGCACTGGTGCCGATCGGCCGCATCAATAAGAAGTGCGATTCACTCAGATCACGAAAGCAGGCCCATGAATTCTCTGGATGACAAGGCGCAATATGGTTTGCGCCTGCCGCCCTCCCCTGGCTTGCAAGCTCGCAACGAGAATGCCTCCGCAGCCCATACGAAACGCACGCCTGAACATTCCCAGGAAGGACTGCTGCTCCGCGAGCCTGAGCCTTTTGCACAGAATGATTCCGTGCGCGCGGCGAGCGTGGCCCAGGCGGATTCGCTTGAGCGTTATGCCGATCTGTTTGAGTTCGCACCCATCGCGTATCTGACGCTCAATGGGTAAGGCACAATAACTGCTGTCAACCTTGCCGCTGCAGAGGCGCTCGGCGAAGCGCGGCAGAAATGTCCAAAATCTTTGGCCGCGAAAGCATTCCGACCTTTCCAGATCAACGCGGTGACGTGTACACCATTGAAACCTGGGAGTACTTGAACATTGCCGTTCAAGCGACCGTTCAAGGCGGCATCGCTTACGACCTCGAATTGCCGGCACTATGTGGTGACGGCACCCTCATATGGATCAATACCCGTTGCAACGTCGAACGCGATGCCAACGGTGAAATTTGCGGCCTGCGCGGAACGGTGCAAGACATCACCAGCCGCAGGCAAGCCGCGGAGCAGGTTTATTTCCAGGCACGGTTGCCCAATGCCATTGGCCAGGCCGTCATTGCGACGGACATCGAGGGCCGTGTGACCTACATCAATGCGGCCGCCGAACAGTTGTATGGCTGGTCGTCAGCCGGTGCCGTCGGCCGCAATATTGTTGACATAACGGTTCCCGAGATGTCTCTGAGTCATGCCAATGAGATCATGGGGTAATTGACCCAAGGGCAGCCTTGGTCGGGCGAATTTGCCGTGCAGCATAGCGGCGGCAGGGTCTTTACGGCGGAGGTGCACAACACGCCGATTTTGGACCCGTCTGGAAAAATGATCGGCATCATCGGGGTCTCGTCCGACATCAGCGTGCGCAAACAAACGGAGCAATCGCTTGCGCAGAGCAAAGAGCGCTACCACAAACCATCATCGTCAATCAGTTCTTCGATACGCTGGACGTGGCATTGAACTCTGTCAGCGTAGACCCGCTCTCCCCGGGCAAGATACCGCTTGGCTGAGAGGGGTCGCAAACGATGGTGCAAGGGTGGCGCCGCCGGCGACCCCTCGCGCAAAATTGGCCGGACCGGGAATGCTTTAGAGCGCAGGAGCGCCACGCATCGCTCACTGCGCCTGTCAAAAAGCCTCAGCGGAATTTGATCACCGTCTTCCCGGGACCATGGCCCAATTTATTGCGCTCGATCGCGCCATTGATGTCGCTCACGTCCGCAATCTCGGAAACGCGCACCACAAGGCGCCCGTCGGCAATCATGGCGGCGTTTTCGGCGAGGCGTTGCGCGTCTGGCCTCATTTGAAACCATTTACCACGCTTACCTTGGGGAATCTGGCCCATGATTTGCGGCGCGGCCGTGCTGACGATCAGCCCGCCTTCCTTGAGCACGCGCCAGGAATTGCTCAATGTCTCGCCGCCGACCAGATCGAGCACAAGGTCCACAGTGCCGCTGGTTTCCCAAAAATCGGCGCTACGATAGTCAATCACCACGTCGGCACCCAGGCCGCTGACATAGCCGCTGTTGGCCCCTTGAGCCGTGGCGATAACCCGCGCGCCAGCCAGCCTGGCGAACTGCACCGCGAAGCCGCCCACGCCGCCTGCCGCGCCGTGGATCAGAACGGTCTGGCCGCGTTGCAACTCTCCGGCTTCGAAAAGCGCTTGCCACGCTGTCAGCGAGGCGACCGGCATTGCCGCAGCCTGGATGTCGTCCAATGCCGGCGGGGTCAACGCAAGCTTGCTTGCAGCAACGGCAACGTAATCGCTATAAGCGCCGAGGCCGGCCAGCGGACCCATTACCCGGTCGCCTACGGAGAAACCGGTGGTGCCTTCACCAAGTTCGACGACCACGCCAGCGAGTTCGATGCCCAGGACCGCCGGCAGCGGCAGGGGAAATGCATCTTTCACCAAACCGTCGCGTATTTTCCAATCGAGTCCATTGACCCCGGCTGCGCTCACCCTGACCACAAGTTCACCGGGACCCGCGGTCGGCCGCGCGACCAGCTCCAGTTTGGGCGTATCGGCGCCGCCGTAAGCGTGAATGCGCACGGCGCGGTTGGCTGATGCCTCGACTGTGGGGTAGTCGATATAGCCTTGCGGCCCGTCCGAATAAAAGGTCTCACGTTCCGGCTTGTTGAGCGGCGCACCGAGCTGAAAGCGTTGCACAAGGTCGGGGTTGGCAAGATAGAGCGAACCGAACACGGCCGCTTCGGCGGATTTGTCCCCGATCAAGGTTTCAGCTTTTGCTTGCGTCAAGCCGCCGCCTTGCAGGAAAGCGCCCTTGAACAGGGGACGAAGCAAGGCACTGTAATCGAACTCGACCTTGGCTTGCACTGCCAGGTGCAAGTAGGCCAGGTTGAGTGGCGCGAGCTGCTGCACCAGGTATTGGTAGGTTTCCTGCGGAGCGGCGTCTTGTACGTCGTTGAAGTTCATCTCCGGCGAAATTTTGATGCCGACGCGGTCACTGCCGGCTTCGGCCGCCATTGCCCGCACTACCTCAATGACGAAGCGTGCGCGATTTTCCAACGAACCACCGTAGGCGTCGGTGCGCTTGTTGGTTTCCGAAGAGAGGAATTGTTCCGGCAGATACCCGGACGCGGCGTGCAATTCAACGCCGTCGAATCCGGCTTCCAGGGCGCGGCGCGTGGCAAGGCGGAATTCTTCGATCACGCCGGCGATCTCTTCTATCGTCAATTCGCGCGGCATTTCCAGCGGCTGCGGGCCGCTTACGGTAAACACGGTGCCCTTCGGCTGTATGGCTGAAGGCGCAACCGGCGCGGCATTGCCGGGCAACATGCTGGGGTGGGAAATGCGCCCGGTATGCATGAGTTGCATGAAAATCAGGCCACCCTTGGCATGGACCGCCTGCGTGACGGCTTGCCAGCCTTGCACTTGTGCGTCGGAGTAAATGCCGGGCGTGCGGACATAGCCCTTGCCCATCGCTGAAGGAAAGGTGCCTTCAGTAATGATCAGGCCCGCATCGGCGCGCTGGCCGTAATAGAGCGCGGTGAGTGGGGAGGGAACACCGGTCGTGTCGTCGGCACGCGAGCGCGTCATGGGTGACATCACGAGACGATTGCGCAGAGTTTGGCGGCCGATACGGATGGGGGTAAAGAGCTGGTTCATGTGATTCTCCTTCGTGGGTTGGTATGAAGGAGATGCTACGCTGATCCACTGGTGAGATAAATACGTATAATTGAAATCACTGATCCATACATGGAGCAATGAACATGGAAATACTGAGCTACATGCGGCAGTTCGTCGAAGTTGCAAAGACGAAGAATTTTCGTGCAGCCGCCCTTTCGCTCGACATGCCGATTGCGACGCTATCGCGCCACGTATCGGACCTGGAGAAAGCGGTTGGTCTGCGCCTGCTCAACCGCTCGACGCGCCGGGTCGAATTGACCGACGCCGGACTCGTGTATTTTCAGCGCTGCCAGAGCATCGTCGCCGAAGCGATGATCGCGCATGAAGCTTTGCGCGATGTTGCCGAGCGACCTACCGGCACCCTGCGCGTGTCGATGCCGGTCGATCTGGCGATCGGCCATCTTGGCCCCATCCTGCGCGACTTCGGCGCGACCTACCCGTTGGTGGATTTTGATCTAGACCTGACCCCGCGCCGCATCGATATGCAAACCGAAGCGTTCGACCTGGCAATACGCATCGGCCCATTGCCTGCCGCTTCGGCCAACCTGATCGCACGACCGATTGCCATGTTGCCACGCTACCTCTACGCATCGCCGGAATATCTGAAGAACGCATCGCCGCTTATCCACCCGAGCGATCTGGCGCAACATGTGTTTTGCACAATCCCGCCAAGCGCGCAGCAAGGCGATGTCAAGCAGCTTTATCGCGGCGAGGAATCGGTGGAGGTCAAGGTGCCCACGCGCTATGCAGTCAACAGCGTGGGCATGGCCCGCGCGCTTGCCTCGCTTGGCGTGGGCATTGCAGTCATGCACGCAGAACTGGCACGCGATGAAGTAGCCGCAGGGCGCCTGCGCCGCGTGCTGCCGGACTGGAACATGGCGCCGCTCCAGGTGCATGTGATTACCGCTACGCGGCTACTGCCGGCTCGTGCGCGACTCTTCATCGATTTCCTTAAGGTGAGAATGCAGGATGCAACGACGTAAATCCCGGTTGGCGATGCGATGAGACTGCATGCCGACGTGAATTGACTTGAGCCCTTTTTCCCCGGCAGCCGCACACCCGACCCTACCCTGCCCCGTCGGGATGAGCGACAGCGATGGCGACTTTGCGTCACCGCATGCCGCCTGTCCAGGGTCTGTTTTTCCGGCGGTATCGTCGAATGGCGGCAAGCAAATCTTGCCCTCCCCACACTTGGCGGGCCCACCCAGAACGTATTGCGCAACGACTTGCCGATTGGCGCCGTCAGATGTGGTCATGACGGGTGGCGGATCTCAGATGTTTGCCTATCAGAGACCAGCTGCCGCCCGAGATGCTTCCCGGCAATCGGCCATTCGCCACCGACCGCTTGCGCGTTGAAACCTGATGCCGTTATGCCGTTACTTGGCATATTTCCAAAAACGTCCCTTGCCCTCCGCGATCCAGGCCATCGCTTCCTCGATGCGCTTGTCGCGCGTCGCGTCCGTCTTCGCTTCGCCAATCCAGGCCTTGTATTCCTTCTGAAACGATGCCGACTTACTCTCGAAAATCGATCCGATCTTGGGGTTCGCCTGGAGCTTTTCGGCGAACGCCGCAGGCATGTCGACCTCTTTGGGCGTCTTGGATTCTCGCACCGGCAGTTTCGCGCCCTTCTCATTGAGGGCCATCGACTCCTTGATCCACGATTTCAGTTCCCGGCTCGGCGGCAGTTCGGCAACGTCGGTCAGCTTGCCCATGAAACGCTTCGCGGCCGGCAGCGCGACATTGGCCTTGAGCCGCGCATCGCCCATCAGTTCATCCTTGTAGAACGTGAAGGAGCAATGCTTTTTGTAAGCGGCGAAAATACACATCATGTCGCCGTGGTAGTCGAAATGCGGATTGCCCCATTTGATCTCCTCGACTACGTCTGGGCACGATGCGTGGATGAGCGCGCGCAGGTGCGCGAAGATGGGTTTCGCAAAGTCTTCGATCTTTTCGGCATAGGCATCAAGCTTGGGATTGGTTTTTGGCGCAGACATCGGATGGCGTTCTTTCTTCTCTTAGTTGAGGGTTAAAAGAAGCTCGTCCAGGCGTTCCAGCGTCGAGGCCAGGCCTTCCTTCAGACCCATATCAATCACTTGTTGCAGCGCTTCGGCGGACGAATAGGAAACGATCGTCTCTACCAGAGTGCGCGTCGTCATGTCCGAGAACGTGACATTCCATTTGGATCTGGGAAGTGCGGGGTTCAATGCGCCGGTGTCGTCGCAAAAGCCGTCGAGCGAGGTGTAATGATCGATCGGTGCAATGGATTGATAGTCCATGCGGCCCCAGTATTCTTGTCCGCTGGGTTCGATCATTGCGTAGAGCCAATGGCCACCCTCCTTGAAGTCCATGAACCTGGTCTTGGTGGTCAAGGGTTTGGGCGCAAACCATCGATCGAGGAGTTCGCTTTTCGTGTAGCAGTCCCACACCAGTTGTCGTTTGGCGGCAAACTCTCTCTTGACCGTGATGGTGTTGTTTTCCTTGTTAACAAGGAAGGCAAATTGAAGGTCAGCTTTCATCTTCTTGATCTTTCAGAATGGTTAATAAATTGTCGAGGTTTTCATAACGACTGACCCAGGCCGCGCGTTGCGCGCCGAACCACTTTTCGGCGGCCAACACGTTCTCACGCCTGAGTTTACAGGTTCGCACCCGCCCCACCTTCTCGGACGCAATAAGGCCACTGCTTTCGAGAACCTTGATGTGCTTCAAGAACGAGGGCAAACCCAAACCGAATGGCTCTGCAAGCTCCTTGATGGACGCAGAACCGCTGCCGAGCCGGGCAATCACGGATCGCCTGGTCGGGTCAGCCAATGCGTGGAACACGTTGTCAAGCGAGGTTGAATAGTTTTCCATATGGCGAACTATAGCATGATAGTTCGCCATATGGAAAACTATTTGAACAAATTTTTTTGCCAGGCCATGGGCAACTGCCGAATCGCGATGCCGACGCCAGGCGTGGAAGTTTTCGTTGCCGCAAATGCGCCGATGGCGACCGACGGATTGGCGTGATCCGGATTGACGTAGCCGTCCGCTCAACCGTCCTGCGCAATCGGCGACGTGTCGTGTCTGACCTAAATCACCATAACGAGCATCGCGCCAGATCTATGATGCGTGTTTACCAAGCGCCGTCTTGACAAGCCGATACCTCTCACAGTTTCGACACGTTACAGCCGGCGTAGTGAACCGGTATGACAACTTTCGGCACTTGTACTGGTTGGAGCACAAGCGCGTCCTATTTTTGATGCAGACTGGCTGGCTGCTCCGGTATTTGCGCCTGTTGCGGATAAAAAATCGGCTGCTCCGGATCGCGGTGCCAGTCGTATTCCGAAGCACTGGCGGCAATCTCGGCCACCGCCCTGCCCGCCAGGCGGGAAACCAGATAGAACCCCATGTCGGTCCCGGCGGAGACACCGGCCGAAGTCACGTAGCGGCCCGCATCGACCCAGCGCGACACGTTGTCCCACAATACCCTCGGGCCGAACCCGCTCACCCAGCCGAACGCGGCATGATTGGTTGCCGCGGGCCTGCCATCGAGCAATCCCGACTGCGCCAATACCGCCGCACCGGTACACACGGAAGTCATCAAGCCGACTTCCTTGTCCATCGCCCGCACCCATTCGATCAAGGCCGGCGTATCGGGTGAATCAAGGAGATCGCGCGTACCCTGACCACCGGGGATCATCAGCAAATCCGGCGGGTGTCGCAGTGCCTGGTCGCGATACATATCGGGCGCCACATGCGGGCCATTGTAACTTTTCTCAGGAGCGGGACTTGCAACACCCGCCCCCGAACTTTCCGCAACCGAAATCAGTTGCACTTCGAATGGATAAGGCGGCGGATCGCTATAGCCTGTGCCGAGAAAACGCGAGATGGAAAAAGCCTGCACAAAACCCCATACATCGAGCGGCTCGAAATTATTGAACACCAGGATGCCGATACGTTGCGTGCGCGGGAAGCGCCGCTCGGCGGTGTTCGATTGGCCGTCCTCAGTTTGAATCGACAGTGTCATATGTCCCCCGTTCTTTTGCATGCACACTACCATTGCCGAACCAACCATCGCACCTGCTATTTTTACGAGGTCACGCAAGCGGGTGGTTGACGCTTGTTCCATGGCGAGCAGCATTGCCAAGCCAAGCAGGAACCAGCAAACCTCGTGCATCGCTCAGCTCAACTGCAGCAGAAGGCGGCAATCCGAGTTCCCGCCAACAACAATTTATTACAATTGAGCGCTTTCCAAAGTCCGGTCCCGCTTCTATAGTTTGGTCACACAAGCGATGTTCTCAAGAATCATTGAACCCCGGGAACCCGCCGATTCCACCTATTCAAATTCACATGTCATCGAGTTCATGATTCGATGCAGGGGAGGCTTTTCATGGAATTTTTGCAAACTGAACTTCCTGTCGAATCGGAGCGGAAACCTTCTGAAAAGTCTTCCGCATCGCCGTCGATCGGCACGATCACCGGGGCATTGGCGGCAGCCATACTGAGCGCGTGCAATAGCGGCGCCAACGATTCATTGGGCAGCGCAAGCGGCACGATCAGCGCAGAAGCAAAAGCGACCAAAGCTCCGGCCGTTTCCGCCAACGAGGCTTCGCGCTTTCTGGCGCAGGCCGGGTTCGGCGGGACTGACGCTGACATTGCGTCCGTGCAGGGATCCGGCGAATCGGCCTGGCTGGCGACACAGTTTGCCATGCCCGCCAGCCAAACCAACTGGGCATGGATGATCAGCAAGGGCTTCAATGCCATCGCCTATGCCCATACCGAGGCGGGCATCGATGCCAGTCTGTGGCACAAATTGATGACGGCGCCCGATGTATTGCGCCAACGCATTGCCCTCGCCTTGTCGGAATTGTTTGTCGTTTCTCTCGAAGGCTTGCCGGTCGGCTGGCGCAATTTCGGCGCCGCCGCCTACATGGATTTATTGGCTGCCAATGCATTCGGCAATTTCCGCACCCTGCTCGGCGCAGTCACCCTGAACCCGGCGATGGGTGTTTATCTCAACACGCGCGGCAATCAGAAGGAAGACCCGGCCACCGGCCGCGAAGCGGACGAAAACTACGGCCGCGAGGTAATGCAGTTGTTCACCATCGGCCTCGTGCAATTGAACAACGACGGCAGCGCCAAGCTCGACAGCAAGGGCAACCCGATCCCGACCTATGGTGCGTCCGACGTGACCAACATTGCGCAAGTGTTCACCGGATGGAATTTTGCCAGCACCGACCCAAGCACGCCGGACCATATGCAGATACCGATGACCTTGAATGCAAAATTGCACTCCACGTCGGCAAAGTCTTTTCTCGGTGTTTCCATCGCCGCCGGCACAGATGGGACGACTGCATTGAACACCGCGCTCAATACCCTGTTCAACCATCCCAATACGCCTGCTTTCGTCAGCAAGCAACTGATACAGCGCCTGGTGACCAGCAACCCCAGTCCCGCCTATATTGGCCGGGTGGCCGGTGTGTTCATCAAGGGTGCGGGCGGCGTGCGCGGCGACATGAAGTCGGTGATCAGCGCAATCCTGCTCGACCCGGAAGCCCGTCCTGCCGCACCGTCCAATACGTCAGGAAAATTACGCGAGCCGATCATCAGGCTGGTGCACTGGGCGCGTGCATTCAAGGCGGCTTCCACCAGCGGCAATTGGGCTGTCGGCGACACGTCAAGCCAGGCTTACAGGCTGGGACAAAGCCCGCTGCGCGCACCGACCGTATTCAATTTCTTTGCACCCGGATATATACCGCCAAACAATGCCTTGGGCGTGGCCGGCATGGTGGCACCGGAACTGCAAATCACCAACGAATCGACCACCACCGCGTATGCCAACTTCATGGAAAAAACGATAGGCGGCGGCCTGGCCGATCTGGTGCCTGACTATTCCACTGCGCTGGCACAGGCAGGCAATGCGTCGGCGTTGTTCAATTACTTGAACACGCTGCTGGCCGGCGGCCAATTGTCGAGCGCCACCGCAAGCACCATACAGAACGCTGTCAATGCCATTGCCATCAACACCAGTACCGGGCTACTCAATCGGGTCAAGCTGTGCGTGATGCTGATCATGTGCTGCCCCGAATACATCGTGCAAAAATAAGGAGCTCGTCATGAACAACAAGAAAACCGGCGGCACAGGTGTATTGAATCTGCAGCGTCGCGCCTTCCTGCAACGCTCGGCTTACATGAGCGCAGCCTTGGGTACAGTCGGGCCGTTTGCACTCAATCTCGCAACCATGGGCGAAGCAGCGGCACAAACTGCCGGCAACAGCGACTACAAGGCGCTGGTTTGCGTGTTCCTGGTCGGCGGCAACGACTATGGCAATACGCTGATCCCGTTTGACAACACCAACTACAATGCCTACCAAGCCATACGCGGTAGCTTGGCCTATCAGCAGAGTGCGCTCGCCGGCACGGTGTTGACGCCTAAGATTCCATTGCCCAATTCACGGCAAATGGCGCTGGCCCCGGAACTGGCACCGTTAAAGAGCATTTTCGATGCCGGCAAGATGAGCGTGCTGCTCAACATCGGATCGCTGATCGAGCCGATCACGCTGGCGCAATACTTTGCCAATTCGGCCGCCGTTCCGCCCAAGCTGTTTTCTCATATCGACCAGCAGAATTTCTGGCAATCGTCCAACCCGAATGGCGCCACCAGCGGCTGGGGCGGCCGCATCGGCGACCTGTTCTTGTCCGGCAACGGCGGCTCACTTTTTACCGCCATGTCGATCAACGGCAATGCCACCTTCCTGAGCGGCAATTCGGTTGCGCAATACGACACGACGTCCAGCGGCGCGATCAAGATGTCAGGTGTCTCCGGTTCCCTGTTCGGCTCCCCGCAAGGTGCGCAAGCCCTGCTTGCGCTCAGCACCCAGGCGCGTTCGAACGTGCTGGAAAACGCCTATACGTCGATGGTGCAAAAAAGCATCACCGGCACGGCACAAATGAGTGCAGCCTTGGCCGGCATACCGGCCATCACTACGCCATTCGATCAAACCAATTCGCTCGCCAAGCAATTGCAGATGGTGGCCAAGCTGATTGCGGCGCGCGGCTCGCTGAATGTGAAGCGCCAGGTGTTTTTTGTCTCGCTGGGCGGCTTCGACAATCACGACGGCCTCGCCACGGCCCACCCGCCTCTGCTGACCTCGGTCGCCAACGCCTTGAGCAGCTTCTACAATGCCACGGTGGAACTCGGCGTGGCCAATCAGGTCACCGCCTTCACCGCGTCGGACTTCGGCCGCACGCTTGCCATCAACGGCGATGGCGCAGACCACGGCTGGGGCAGCCATCATTTCGTGCTGGGCGGGGCAGTTGCAGGCCAAAGCTTCCAGGGCATATTGCCGGCGATAGCCGTCAACGGCCCAGACGATGTGGGTCAAGGCCGGCTGTTGCCGACTACAGCCGTGGACCAGTTGGGGGCCGCTCTGGCGAGCTGGTTCGGCGTCAGCGCCGGCAATATGAGCACCGTACTGCCTTATAGCGGCAATTTCGATCTCACAGCGCTGAAATTGTTTACCGCCACAACCGCGCAGGCGTGATTATTGAGCGGTGCCGATTCGTATCCGGCGCCGCACTTCCATGAGTGCAAATCCCAGAAGATTCGTGCCCTTCCATTGCGCCGGGGCGCGTGCCCCCGGGTCGTCGCGCGACATGCCTATGCCCCAGACCGGATCGACCGGGCTCGCCTCCACCAGCACCTTGTTTCCGGTACCGAGCAAGTAGGCTTGTAGACCGGGGTTCTGCGTGAATTTGGCAACATTGCCTTCGACGACGATGGCGTATCGATGGTCATTCCAGACCCGGTCATCATATCCTTTGACCGTACGGCCTATGGCCTTGACCTTGCCCGGGTCCGATACCGCGAGAATTCGGCCGACTGCTTCGTCGTCTCCGAATAAACGCGCCTTCCCAGCCATCATGAAATGCTCGGCAGTAGCGTAATGGAGGTCGCCATGGGTGAACGACGCGTCATACCATTGGCTCATGCAAGTGTGGCTGATCGATCCATCTTCGCGTTCTCGATGGCCCCAGAAAAACAGGTAGTCGACCGGTTTGCCACTTTTGACATGGTCCAGAAGTTCGGCCAGATTTCGAATGGAATCCATTGATCGTCCCCTCTCCTCATTTAAAAGAATCGCATTGTGCAAGCAATTCGCCCTGACAACTAGCCCCACCGGGCAGTCGTCACCGGCATGCAAATCCAGCTTTTGCACCAAAAAAACCTGGTTACTTGCCTAACGGTCGTTATTATATGTCTCATTATTCCAATAATAGCAACAATGCATTGCATTTAATCGACTTTATCAGCACCAATGCCAAGTATAAACTGACGTTCATGGTGAGCACACAATCCAACGTTTGACTCAACAAGCAATCCAAGGGCTTCCACTTTGATCTATCGCTAGCCCGACGCCATTATCAACTTGATACCCTAGGGGAATGAACATGAATGCCAAACAATTGATCGCAGCAGTTTTCGCTTTGACCGCAGCCAGCGCCGTTTTCGCTCAACAAGCCGAAGTCACCGGCATCCAGTCCGGCAAGACCCGCGCGCAAGTTGTCGCCGAACTGGCTCAAGCACAAAAGGACGGCACCGTCGGCAGCTATAGCTTTGTCGGCAACATCAACCCAGCCGCTACGGCAGGTAATGCTGCCCGCCCGCAGACTGACAACGCCATTCCGGCCGGCAAGACACGTGCCGACGTTCTGGCAGAACTGAAACAGGCCGAAAACAATGGTAGCGACATGCCTGGAAGCTTTCTCGCGTTCGACAAACCTGCAGCCACGTCGGCCAACGCCGCACCAACCGCAGTCGCACGCAAGTAATTGCGCAGCAGGATTTAATGTAAAGCGCCACGTTGAACGTGGCGTTTTTTATACCGACATCAGCCGCGTCGGGGCAGTTTTATGGCCAGCGACAAAGCGCACGAAGTCGCCCGGCGCCAGGGCGGGTGACCAGTGAAAGCCCTGTCCGTATTCACAGCCCAATTCGATCAGCCTGGCAAGTGTCGCAGCGTCTTCCACGCCTTCGGCAACCACGTCGAGGTTCAAGCTGTGCGCCATTTCGATAATGGCACGAACGATGCCGGCATCATTCGCGTTTTCCGTCATACGCCGAACAAATGACTGGTCGATCTTCAGGCATTCAACTTCGAAGCGCTTCAGGTAGCCAAGGTTTGAGTAGCCGGTTCCGAAATCGTCGATCGACAACCGTATCCCCTGCGTTCGCAGACGACCGAGCAAGTCGGTCAAGTCCTTGGAGTCGGCAATGAGCAAGGACTCCGTCAACTCCAGCTCGAGGCAATGCGGCGCAAGTGCACTATCGGAGAGCGCATTCATCACATCGCGCTCAATATCGTCACGGCGAAACTGTACCGGCGACAAATTGACGGCAATGACCAGTTCGGGCAACCCTTCTTCCTGCCACACTTTCGCCTGGCGGCAGGCTTCATTGAGCACCCATCGCCCCACTTCATGGATCAATCCGCAGCGCTCCGCAACGGGAATGAATTTGAGCGGCGGAACCAGGCCAAGCTCCGGATGACGCCAGCGAATCAGGGCCTCCGCACCAATGATACGGCCGCTTGTGAGTTCGAATTGCGGTTGATAATGCAGGCTGAATTCATTCTTGGCCAATGCCGCGCGTATGCCCGAAATCAGATACAGATGTTCGATCACGTTGGTATTCATCTGCGCGTCGTAGAATCGGAAAGCATTGCGTCCCGATTCCTTGGCGCGGTACATGGCCATGTCGGCATTTTTCAGCAAGGTTTCAAAATCGTTTCCATCGGCGGGGAACAAGGAAATGCCAAGCGAGCCCGTGGTCGACACTTCCATCCCATTCACATGGAACGGCGTATTGAGCAGGTCGATGATCTTGACCGCCATCGCCGCCGCATCGGAGTCGTCCGCCAGACTGCCCATGACGATGAGGAATTCGTCGCCGCCCTGGCGGCTGACTGTATCGCTGCCGCGCACGGCGTGAATGAGCCGCTGCGCCACATCGCATAGCATCACGTCGCCGCTCGAATGCCCCAGGGAATCGTTGATGGCCTTGAAATCATCGAGATCGAGGTAAAGCAGCGCCACCGAGGTGTGGTTGCGTTTGGCCAAGGCCATGGCTTGCTCGAATCGGTCGCGTACCACCAGTCGATTCGGCAGCCCGGTCAGGGAATCCTGGAAGGCCAGCTTGTCGATGCGCTCGTGGGACTCGCGCATGCGTTCATTTTCAACTTCGAGCCGAGCCAGCGCCCGGCGCCAGTCGCTGGCGAGCAGCCAGACAAAAAATGCAGTGACCGACAGTATGCCGATCACGTTGAAGAGCGAGAAATACGTCACCGGTGGCACTTCGTTACTGTGCAAACCCGCGATATTGAGCCAGACGATGAGCGTCAAAGCGGCAAAGATGAACCCCATCATCAACAGGAACAGGCGCCGGGTGGCGAACATTCCCGCGAATATCATGACCCCGGGAAAAGCGCTGACCGCTTCGTCGCGCAGACCATGTGAATTGAAAATCAGGATGCTCAACGAAATCAGCATCGTTGTCAGCATCAGAATCGCCGCGCGCATGGTCCTGCCCTGACGAGCATAGAGCAGGCTAATGAATAAGATCAGCGCGGTGCCGAGCAATTGACCTGCAAGCAACCAATGCTGGGCGATGCAATTCAATATGCCCAGCGCGCCGTTTGCGCACAGTGCCGCGTAAATCACCTGCTTCAGGCGTTGCGGCTGCAAACTCATCGCAGAATTGATCACCGGTGATTCGTCTTTGATCAGTTGTGTTTGCACAGAGTCATTCAGGTATCGATAGACGAACGGTTTGCTTCAATAAGAATAGTGATTTCAGTCTGCATTTCCAGACATGGAACGCACCACCTATCTTACCCGACACCTCTTGGACAAGCCTGCGAAAAGCTTTAACAATCGTTAATTGAATATAATGCTAAACTGTTAAAAAAATTGATAAATAACCAATAATAGAACCATGAATCGTGCGCGATCATGGTGCAAGTGGCGGGCCAAGCGGTTTCCTGGTGAATATTGCATTGACTATTTGCGGCCAAAACTCTACAACTAACACTGGTCGAACGCCTCAAGCGCGCATGCCCGCCTGTCGAAGAACTAATCGAGTCAACTGCCACCGATGATCAAAATTAGCGTTATCTCTTATAACAACGAGATGGCAACCGAGCCTCTTTCCGCTACGTTCGGCCCGGCCGGCGGTTCTCTAGGCCGGGGCTCCGATAATTTATTGATACTTGCCGACCCAAAGTGCCACATCTCGCGCCGCCAGGCGTCCATCAAGAGTGACGGCCGGCGGCATAGCATCATGAATCTGAGCCAGGTCAGCCCGATCCTGATCAATGGCAACAAGATTGCATTGGCGGTCGATGCAGAGCTGCAGTTTGGCGACGAAATTGAAGTCGGTTTATATCTGCTGCGCGCTGAATCGCCTTTCGGCGCCGCGCCGCTGCTGGAAAGCGATGCGCGCAATGGTGCATTTGTCTCGCCGTTTGCTCGCGATCACGTGGCTCCCGTGTCGCATGACACCAGCCATCCTCAAGTCGATGCCATGCCGCTCGACCTATCGCACCTGACGGCCGAAGACAGCAGGCGCTTTGCCGATATTCTCGGCGCGGACGCCGGCGAGGACGGCAAGCTCGCCGTTGCATCCAATGATGACGGCGCATCGCTTAACCCTCATACCCGGCCGGCGACGGCCGCCATGATGGAGGAGCTCGACGTGCCTGAACTGAATTCCATTTTCGCCATGAATCCGGCGAGCGAACAACACGCCTCACCTTCGTCGCTTGCGACAAATTCCCTCGATGCAGTCGCCATGACGCAGGCATTTCTGCGCGGCGCAGGATTACCGCTCGACAGTATGCCGGCGGGAATCAGTGCGCAATGGATGGAAGCGCTTGGCGCGTTTGCCGCTGCGGCGACCAGGAACATGATTGAACAACTGGCCGACCCTCTGCTTGAAAAGCATCAGATCGATCCTGACTCGACCAATGTACTCGGCGCCAACAATCCTCTGAAGTTCCTGCCCAGTTCCCGCGCCGCCTTGCTTCAGATGTTTGGCGCATCTGTCCCCGGATTCATGAGCGCGGCCGAATCAATCGAGGATGCCGGCACAAGCTTGCGCGCACACCAAATCGCTGTGATGGCGGGAATGCAGGCGGTCCTGCAATCGACACTTGATCGCCTGGATCCGAACCTGGTGGAGCAGCAGATCAAAGCGCACCCGATGCTCGATTCCGTCATGGCCGCGAACCGCAAAGCCAAATGCTGGGCACTGTATCGCGAATTGTTCCATGTCGTCGGAGCAGAAACCAATGAAGGCTGCAAGAATGGATTCGGTCAGCCATTCGTTGCTGCATACGAAAAGGCAATCAAACAATACGCTCAACAACCAGGCGTGGCGAAATCGGCAAAGCGAGGGAAACCGGCCAAATCCGCCTGATCAAAAAGAGTGCTGCCGCGTTTGTCGCCATGCGGGCGGGAAGCACCCGCCTCGATCACCGCAGGACGTCGACCACCTTGACCTTCACGGTTCGCTCCGTACCATCGCGACTGACGCGCAATTGCGCAGCATTGCCGATACCGACGCGATCAAGTTCGGCCACGAAAGTTGCCAACGTGTCGATGCGCTTGCCGTTGACGCCGACAATGACATCGCCGACTTCTCCGGTGCGCTTGTCCAGCACCTTCAGGCCTGCCTGCTCCGCCGGCGAACCACGCGTCAAACCGACCACCACAACGCCCGAAATGCCCGAACGCGCCACCAGCATCGGGTCAGCTGGCACAATGCCGATGCCGGGGCGCGGCGCCCTGCCGGTCGCAATCAATTTCGGTACGACCCGGTTGACCATATCCGACGGAATGGCGAAGCCGATACCGGCTGAACTGCCTGAGTCCGAACGGATCGCCGAATTGACACCGACCAGTCGTCCCGCACTGTCGAGCAATGGCCCGCCGGAATTGCCGGGATTGATCGGCGCGTCGGTCTGAATCACGCCGGCGATTTCGGCATATTCCGACGTCGGCAGACTACGGTCGAGCGCGCTGACGATGCCCGTGGTGAGTGTGCGCGACAAACCATACGGATTGCCGATGGCATAAACCGATTGGCCTATCTTCAGATCGTGCGACGAGCCTAGCGGAATGGGGCGCAAGTCCTTCGGCACTTCCTTCAACTGCACGACGGCGAGATCATATTCGGGCGCAATCCCGACCACCTTGGCCGGAATCGGCTTGCCCGAGTCGAGTTGGACCTGAACGCTGCTGGCATCTTCGACGACGTGATAATTCGTCACGACGTGGCCCTGCGTATCCCATACGAATCCGCTGCCTGCGCCTCGCGCCGTGCCTATCGTAAAAAAACTCGTGCGCGCCTGTTTTTCAATGAATATGTAAGCCACGGAAGGCGCTGCATTTTCAAACAGTGCGACGACATTGGATTCTGCACCGGTCAATGGTGCGCGCGGTGCCACCGTACGCGGCACGACCGCGTCGCCTGCATTGGCTTGCGCAATGCAAGTGCACGCAAGAAGACCGGCAATGGTCGCGGTAGTCCACCATGTGCGTCGATTCATGAGAAATCCATCCTCTTAACAATGAAGCGCAAAAATATACCGCAAGCGCCAAAGACTGTGCAAGCGTGTTTATTTAGCCGCCAAGCTTTACATCTTGTTACTTACGCACTGTTACGAACGATACAGTTTATGCGTAGCCCTGTGTGGCGATGAATGGGTTAATGACGCATGGACAAACCGTTCATTCATCATTACCCCAAATCACAGGAGAACAAACATGAGCATATCGCAAACCAGCCGCAAAGCCATCGCCCTTATCGGCGCAACCGGATTGATTCTAGGCATTGCCGCCAATGCCCAGGCAGACACCACATGGCAAAAAAATCATCCACGCCGCGAGCAGGTGAATGGTCGCCTGGCCAATCAAAACGCGCGCATCCATAATGAAGTCAAGGAAGGCGATCTGACGAAGGGCCAAGCAGCGCAGTTGCATCACGAAGACCATCAAATTCGGCAAGAGGAACGCGACATGGCCAGCCAAAATGGTGGGCACATCACAAAATCGGAGCAGCGGACACTCAATCAACAGGAAAATGGAGTCAGCAAACAGATCGGGAAATGAATTCCCGGAATGACTGGTTAACCAGTCGGAGCGAGAATAACGCCCGGTACGTCAGCCACTCAAATTAATGTAACGCGGGGCCTTGTTCATGCACGACGTACTGGTCGAAATTGCGCTTAGCCTGGGGGCAAAAATCCGGATTGGACCAATGGGCCGCGGCGGAGCGTTCGAAGCGCGCTTCGATACAGGCGACAATCTGGACAAAACGCTTGGCCTTGGGTGAACCCTTGGTATATTGCGCTGCGGCCTGCCCTTCCAATTTGGCCAGGGCCGCAGCGGTATCCTGGCCGCACACCTGGGCAGAACCGATGAACTGTGCGCGCTTGACGATCGTGGCAGCGGCTTTATCGGCGTCGATATCCTTCGATATTTCCTCATCAAGCGCATCGCTTTTCGGACCGGCGCTGTAGAACAGCGTCGACAAACCTGCGCAGGCCGTTTTGAAGTGGTCATCAATCTCATCTGCCCGGGCGTCAAAAGTCAACATCAGCCAAGGCAGCACCAGCGCTGACATTGCAATTGCAAAAAGTCGGAACTTCATGTCGTCCCCAATGAACCTATTCGCACGTCGTCACCGTGCGCCATGATGGTTTCTTGAAATATGAATTGGATGCCGGTAAGGCGACTTCGGTTAAATTGCCGCAGGTGGATAGCTCAGCCATGCGCCCTTCCCTCATCCTGTATCCCATGCTATCACGAAGCGAATTTCGCCTTCCCGCCTTGGAAGCATCCAGGGCAGGTTTTCAAATTGTGTTGCAGCTTGCGACGCGCAAATCCGACAATGGCAACGCAAAAACCACTTGTTAATAAGAATGATTCGCGTTAATATTAACAAATGATAGTAAATCTCATCCAGAGGCGACTTCAGGAAATTGCCGGCTGGAACCTGTTTTGCGCACCGAGATTGTCCGCTTGCCACGAATCATGCTCATGCACATGCCCGACTTGCCTATTGGCGCAGTGCCGGATGAATTGAAAAATGGCAGCCGCAACTGTCGTCACCACTACCCATCAGCCAACATTGGCAACTTGAAGATCGCATCATGAAACAAACTGCCGCATCGCTCGCCGTCAAAACACTATGTATTTCCTTGGCGCTTGTTTCCGCCCAATCGACCTTTGCCGCCACCCCGACAGCGGAAAACGCGACATTGGTCAAGAAACTCGAACGGCAAAACGAGCTGTTGGAAAAGCAGGTCGAAGAGATGAAGAAGCAGATGGATGACATTCGTCAGCAGCTCGCCGACATCAAAAAGCAAACGGCCGGCCTGGCAAATGAACAAGCGCAGACAGTGCAGGCGCAAAATCAGTTGAAGGCTGATATGACGCAAACATCGGATGCCGTCGCGCAAGCATCCCAACAAGTCGCACAACAAACTGCAACGGCGGCGGCGCAGGCCGAAGCGCGCGACAAGCTCAGCATTTGGGGATACGGCGAAGTGTATTACACGAGCCCCAAGGATAGAGCTGCAACGCAAGCCGATCTGGCACGTGCCGTATTCGGCATCGGCTACCAGTTCGACGAAAAGACCCGCTTCAATTCCGAATTCGAAGTCGAACATGCGGTTGCATCGGCTTCCGATCCAGGTGAATTCGAGGTCGAGCAGTTTTATGTGGACCACAAGTTCAGCGACAAGATGGGCATGAAAGCCGGCTTGTTTCTGATCCCGGCAGGTTTTCTCAATGAGAACCACGAGCCGACCAATTTCTACGGCGTGCAGCGCAATTTCGTTGAAACATTGATCATCCCCAGCACTTGGCGCGAAGGCGGGCTAAGCCTGTATGGCGCGACCGATAACGGCTTTGAATGGCAGGCCGGGGTCACAACCGGTCTTGACCTTTCGAAATGGACTTATACGCCCAGTGGAGCGCTATACAGCACGGCGCTGGAACTGGAAGACAACGGCATTGCGCCCATGCAGGCAACGCACCAGGAACTCGCGCTGGCCAACGCCAGGCACCTGTCCGGTTTCGTGGCGCTCAATTACAGGGGTATTCCTGGCGTGACCGTCGGCGGCACCTATTTCACCGGTGCCGTCGTGCCGGCGCAGCCCACACTCCCGGATAACGAACGCGTAACACTGTGGGAAACCCATGCGCGCTATCAACCGGGAAAGCTCGACCTCGAAGCACTTTATGCGCGCGGCACCATATCCAATACGGGCGAGGCCAATATCCTGTTCCCGGGGACGCCAAACCCGATCCCCGCCCGCTTCAACGGCTGGTTTGTGCAAGGCGCCTATAACATCTGGCAAAGCGGGTCATATCGACTGGCACCGTTCGCACGCTACGAACAATACGACATGGGTGCGAGTTATGAGGGCATTGCACCCGGTTTCCAGCCCTACCCGACCGCACCGGTAGCCAACCCTGCGACGCCAGGCAGCTTCATCACGTTTGCGGTGCCGCACGACAAGGTGGGGACACTCGGTGCAAATTTTTACCTGAATCCCAATGTCGTGTTTAAAGTGGACTACCAAAAATTCCACGACAATTCCGACTTTTCGCGGTTCGACCTGGGGATGGGTCTACAATTCTAGCTTTGCAAAACCTGGCTGACCTTGTCAATGCGTAATCCATCTTTGCTACCGTCCTACCTTGTTCCCGCCGCCATCGTGGTGGCGGCGGTTCCTGCCGCTTTTTTCGCGCCAAGCGCGTTTGCGACCGACTACATGACGGACGCCGACGCGCAAAAGCTGATGTTTCCCGATGCCACATCGTTCGAGATACAAGCCGTCAAGCTAACGCCTGCACAGCAAAAACAGATCGAGTCCAAAAGCGGCACACCCGTCAATGCCGTGTTCTGGAAAGTCGCGACTGCCAAGGCCGGAAACCGCAATCTCGGATACGTGATCACGGATGCCGTGATCGGCAAATTCCAGCTCATCAATTATGCAGTTTCCTTCGATATGGACGGACGCATCCGTGACGTGGAAATCCTCTCCTATCGCGAAGCGCATGGCGGTGAAGTACGCTCCAAACCCTGGCGCGCGCAATTCGTCGGCAAGAGTGCTTCCGCAGCCTTGGCCATCGATAACGACATAGCCAACATCAGCGGTGCCACGATGTCCTGCACGCATTTGAGCGACGGCATACGCCGCCTGACACAATACGTCCACGCCGTTCTGCTCGGCGGTTGAGCGGGATTGCCCATGCTGCGCCGGCGCGCCAAACCCCTGCTCGGCACCCTGGTCGAAATCAGTGTCGACGGGTTTCCTGAAACATCGCAGGCCGACGCCGCAATGAACAGCGCGTTCGCGGAAATTGCCCTGATCCACGATCTCATGAGTTTTCATCGCGTTGAAAGCGATGTCGGCCGCATGAATGCAAGTGAGACGGGAGATGCCGTCACGGTGGACATGCGAACCGCAACGGTTTTATTGGCGGCTTCGCAGGCTGCGGTCGAATCGGAGTATGCGTTCGACTGCACGGTGGCTGCCGAACTGGTCGCCAGTGGTTTGCTGCCAAGTCACCCTTCGCTCGCAATAACGCGCGCGGCAAGTGTCCGACCTGTCTGGGAAATCGATGGGAATTGCTTCGTCAAACTGGCACCATGCCTGATCGACCTGTCTGGCATCGCCAAGGGCTACGCAGTAGACCGCGCCATTGCCATTCTGCGGCAGCACGGCTGCGGCGATGCTTTGGTCAACGCCGGAGGAGACATGCGTCATTCGGGCAGCGAAGCTGCCATCGTGCACCTGCGCGCGGCCGGCGACCCCGGCAGTCTTCCGCTGGCACTCAAGCTCTGCGACCGGGCCTTGGCCAGTTCCACGGCGGGCGGCCTCGATGCCGCCGGCGCTGGCGCACTTTCCGCACTGATCGATGGCGTCTCGCGCCTGCCGATTGCAACCGGCGCCAGTGTCAGCGTGGTCGCGCCCACCTGCATGGAGGCCGACCTGTTGACCAAAGTCGTGTTGGCCAGCGAAAATCCGCGCCACCCGATGCTCGCCCGCCACGGCGCGGAGGCGGTCCACTATTACAGATGAGATCATGAAAACACGCGCACCCCATCTAACAATGTCGTTACGCGTCGGCAAGCTGCGTCGGCGTCTGTTCTACGCACTTGTGTTGACACTGGCAGCGACCGGCGCCTGGTGGCTCGTCGTACGTGGCGGCAATGGTGTCGATGCCCTGCCCGACCCGATACTCTCGTGGCTCATGAAAATCCATGGTGCGGCGGCCATGCTGACGCTATTTTTATCCGGCACCTTCCTGCACGGCCATATCCTCAATGCCTGGCATCAGGGCCGCAATCGCAAGGCGGGCGCGCTGGTAGCAGGCGGCATGCTGCTGATCGCCGTGAGCGGCTACGGTCTTTACTACTTCGATGGAGATCTGTTGCGCGGTACGGCCGAATGGCTGCACTGGGTAGCCGGCTTCGGCCTGCCGGCGCTGCTTTGGTGGCATATTGCGCGGGGCCGGCGACAAAGGCGCGAGCGCAGGAAAGCCTTGCCCTTCGTGCCCCATACGCCGCCTCGCTGACATCGCCGGCGCGACAAGCAAATGCCGCGCCGTAATGAGCTGGCGCCAGGTTATTTCAGGTGCTGGTCGAGCCAATCCAGAACCGTATGGTGCCACAAGACGGAATTGGCCGGTTTCAAGACCCAGTGATTCTCGTCGGGGAACACCAATAGCTTGCTCTCGATGCCCTGGCGTTGCAAGGCCGTGAATGTGCCAAGGCCCTGGGTGATCGGGATACGGAAATCGAGATCGCCCTGGACCACGAGCATCGGCGTCTTCCATTTTGTGACATAGTTGGCCGGATTGAATTGTTCGTGCTTGGCAGGCACGGTGTAATAAGGCCCGCCGTTTTCCCATTCGTTGAACCAGAGTTCTTCCGTGGAGTAATACATGGAGCGCGTGTCAAACACGCCATCGTGGTTGACGATGCAACGGAAGCCGTCGGCCCAGTTGCCCTCGATCCAGTTCATCATATAACCGCCGTAGGACGCGCCGAGAGCGCAGGCGCGGCCGCGATCAAGCCACGAATATTTTGCGGTGGCAGCCGCCAACCCCTTCTGCAGATCTTCCAGCGGTGCGCCTCCCCAATCCTGACTGATGGCGTCGGTGAAGGCCTGGCCGTACCCTGTGGACCCGTGGAAATCAATCATGACGACTGCATAGCCGGCGCCCGCATAGGTCTGCGGATTCCAGCGATAACCCCACTCGTTGCCGAAGCTGCCCTGCGGGCCGCCGTGAACCAGGAAGGCAATCGGGTACTTGCCGCCCGCCTTGGCGTTCCATGGCTTGACGACGTACCCATAGACCGTGTCGCCCTTGGCGCCCGTGAAAGAAAACTGCTCAGATTCGCCGAAACGCACGTTGGCAAGCATGGCTGCGTTTTGATGGGTCAGTTGCGTCATCTGGCTTGATCCGACCTTGATCTTGTACAGTTGCGCGTCCGACTGGAGATTCGCTACGGACGCGACGATGGTGTCGCCGCGCACATCGAAGCCGCCCATCCAACCCGGTCCCGTGACTGCCGATACCTTGCCGCTCGCCACATCGATTGCGAATAAACGGTGCTGACCGAGGTCGTCCGCACCGGCATAAATCGTCTTGCCATCCGGCGCCCACGCAAAGTCGGCAACGGAACGATCCCAACCGTCGGCCAGCGCGCGTTTCTTGCCGGTTGCCACATCCATCAGCACCAGGTGAAACCGGTCGGCCTCGAAGCCCGGCCGATTCATCGCGACGTAGGCCAGCGTATGGCCATCGGGCGAATAAGCCGGTTTGCCGTCCCAGGCCGGATTATCGGCAGTGAGGTCATGCGGCGCCACGCCACCGCCAGCCGGCACCTGAAAAACGTCGAAATTGGTCGACCAAGCTTCCGTTTTGCCGGCTACACGCAGGGAGAAGACAATGGTTTGGCCATCCGGGCTGAAGCGGAAATCGTCCTTGTCGCCGAAAGGCTTGGCAGGCACGTCGCCGTCAAGGGCACCGGAGAGGCTGACAGGATTGCCCGTCAACCGATGACTGGCGTCGAGCGCAGCGGAATACAGGACCGAATTGCGACCATCGGCCCAAGTGTCCCAATGGCGGACGAACAGTTTGTCGTAGGTCTTGCCGCTCGCCTTGTCCTTGGCTTTATCGTCCATGCGCTTTTTGCTGCATGCCAGATCGGGGCAATCGCGAAAAACTTCCAGTCCTACGGCAATGCGGTCGTCATGCGGCGAAATGCGGAAGCTGCCGACATCCAGCGGCAAGTCGGTCACCATCGCCGCCTCGCCGCCGCTCATGGGCAGGCGCCACACCTGCGAACTGCCCGAGCGTTCGGAAAGAAAATACACTGCGTCGCCGTTGGCCGACCATTCCGGCTCACTGCTGTTGGCCGCACTATGTGTCAGCGCTTGAGGCTGTGCGTGCGGCGAACGCAAATCGAGCATCCAAAGCTCAGTGTGTCCGTGATTCTTTTCTATGTCAGTCGCCCTGACGGTATAGACAACGCGGCTGGCATCCGGGGACAGAACGGGGCTGCCCACGCGTTCCATTCGCACCATGTCTTCAACGGTGAACCCATGCGGCTCAGCCAGCGCATTGCCCGCGGCCAGGACTGCGCCGAGGATCAGCAAACGTGCACTCATGTTACTTTCTCCGATTTTGTTTTGTCATGTGTCGACGCCGACAGATTGCAAAGCTTCACATTCTTGATAGGGCCCGTGCAGCCCCTATCCTACGTTGCGCAAAGCACTGGTGGCGTGGTTCGCAATGGTACAACATATTGCATGGCGGCATTCCACACGGCATGCCTCTGCGCGATGGATCGATACGGTGAAACTACCGTACCGACAATGGTCTGTTGCCACAGATTATCAATTTCGTAATACAATAAATTGTTTCAAAAATATGTCAGCAAAGAATTTTTATTGCCGAATTGATAATTATGGCGTCCCTAAAAATCGTAGCGAGCGGGCCAAGGTCGGGCCGAGAAGCGCAGCCGGTGGAGCAGGGAATTCGCGAAGCATGCTTCGCGCCTGTGGAACTATCGACGCTTGCAAGCGTCGAGCTGTCCGACTGTACGGTGAGCATCGCAGGCCCGAGATTGGACCGCGCAGTAGATTTTTAGAGGTGCCCATTACGCAACCGCCAAGGGGAAGAATTACAAATTGGCCGGTGAGCGAATCTGACGTATTGAGAAGCAAAGGCTGCCGCCGGTGATCGTAACCTGCGGTGTCCACCAGCAGCACTATTGCAACACTCCTGGAAGACCATCATGACAAATTCAAAAGCCTCAACCTTCAGCGGCACGCCGCTCAACCATTTTCCCGGCGATCCGAACATCCTGCTCGATGCACTGATCGAAAAATTAAACCTGAAAAATGACGCCGCCTTGTCGCGCCTTCTCGAAGTTGCGCCGCCCGTCATCAGCAAGCTGCGACACGGAGCATTGCCGATCGGACCGACCATGCTGATCCGCATGCACGAAGTGAGCGAAATGAATATCCGCGAAATGCGGGCACTGATGTTGCGAGGCGGCGAGAAGGCGCAAGAGCACGCGTCGTTGTAATAGCGCTTGACCGCACCGCATTGACCGTGGCAGCACGTCGCTGCTGCCACGGTAGTTGTTTTCGGCCGATAAATTTTGGCCAGCCTTCTTATTCTCCACAGTAATTCCAGTGCCTGACAAACGGTGTCAACCGGGCCGTTACGCTGCACGTTATCATTTTGTCCAAACCCAATCGAATTATTGTTGCCCGGCAGGGGACAATTTGACCTCGCGTTTGATAACTATCATGGAGTAAATATTGAAGAATCTCTTTTCAATTTCGGCTGTTTTCGGTGGTGCCGTTCTTCTCAGCGCCTGCGTTGTCGAGGCGCCGCACCCACAAAGGCCCGTGTATTACAACCCACCACCGCAACCGTATTACACACCGGCGCCCGTTATCTATGACGAACCAGAACCTCAGCCCGTGGTGAGTGTGTATATCGAGCCGCCAATCGATCAACCCCCGCCAATCCGCGTCGAATGGGCGCCGCCGCCCATGCTGGTCGAGAGCCCGCCGCCGATGCCATATGACGGCGCCATCTGGACCGGCGGCTATTGGGTGTGGGAAGGAAATTGGGTTTGGGCACACGGCCGTTGGTCTGCACCACCGCGTCGCGGCTATGTCTGGTGCAATCCGTACTATGAAAACCGCGGCGGCTCCGTCATCTTCGTCAACGGTTTCTGGGCTGCACCTGGTGTTTCATTTGTGGCGCCTTCTTTCAATGTCAATATCTCGGTTGGCATCGTTGCCGCCGGCGTCGTCAGAGGGCCACGCCCGATCGGGCCGGATGGCGTTTTTGTGCCGCCACCGCCAGGATCGCATCGCGGCTACATCGTACCGGCGCCGATCGGCACGTCGCCAGCCGTCGTAACCAGCGCACCACCGGTCATCAATGAAGGCATGCGCATCACAGTCAACAACAATTCGCGCGTGACCAACAACATCACAAACGTGACAAATATTACCAATGTCACGATCGTCGCGCCGGCCAGCGCAACGGCCAACGGACAGGCGCTCAATTCCAGCGTACCCGCACAGTCGCACCTTGCTGCGGGAATGCGTCCGGTAGTCAAGGCCATGGCTCCCGAACCGGCAACGGCTCAAGCGATACCCGCCTATGTCCCGGGACGTGCTCCGGCAAATTTGCCGCCGCCACAAGTCGTCCACGCGGAAGTCCCGGCAGCTTTGTCGCGTCCGCAAGCACGGCCGGCCGCACAACCACCGATGGCCACACAGCCAGCACCACAGCCTCCTGCACAACCTGGGCCGCAGCCGGGGAATCGTCCCGTGCCACAGCCGCAAACCGTAACGCCGGCGCAACCCGATCATCATGAGCCCCCGTTGCAGCAGCAACGTCCGCAACAAGGCCAGCCGGTTCAACCTTTCCAGCAACAGGCTGAACCAAGGCCAACGCCGTCGTTCCAGCCTGCCGCCCCATCGCAGCCGGACCATCGCGAGTTTCAGCCGCCTGGGCAGCGCGCTCCGCAAGCGCAGCCCCAGACTGAACCAAGGCCCATGCCGTCGTTCCAACCTGCCGGCCCTTCGCAGCAGGACCATCGCGAGTTTCAGCCGCCTGGGCAGCACGCTCCACAAGCACAGCCTCAGGCTGAACCAAGGCCCATGCCCGTCAATCCACCGCCTGTGCCAAAGGCCCCCGCTCCGGCCATGCAAAATCAACAGCCGTATCGCCCCGAGGGAAACAGGGTGGAGCGACCCGAGCAAAAGCAGGAGCAGCATCAGGAGAAAAAGCAGGACGTGAAAAAAGACGGCAAGCAGGACAAGGAAAAACGCGACCACGAATAGCTTGAGCGTTTAGTGTCGCGAAAATGAAAACAGGCCCGGATCACCCGGGCCTGTTTTCTACATACTGAAACGATCAATATCCAAGGTCGTTCAAAAACGCATTGGTATAACCAAGGGTTCCCGCCTTGCCGTAATTATTGCAAACGTCCGACGAATTGTTGTCCGATTTGGCCGGCGCGCAATCGCGGTCGCGTTCAAATGACCAGAAATGAATGCCGGCGAGTTTATTTGCCAGCGCGAAGCTGGATACTGAGGCGGCATCGGCGATGGTGAAGGTTTCATCGATACTGTCGTTACCGCCGATCATGGGCGTCAATTCAATCTGGCTATATGGCACGCCCCAATAATTGTGCAGGCTCTTCGCTGCAGCGATGGATGACTGCCCCATCTCGCATTTGCTGCCGCTTAATGTGCACAATGACGAATCTTCCTGGCCCGAGTTTGCAAAGTCCATCACCATCAGGTTGATCGTGTAGTTCTTCAAGCCGTATTTTTTTATTGCATTCATCACCATCACGCCGTAGGAACCAAGGCTTTGCGCCTCGTTTCCGCCGTCGGTCGCCACGGTAAAGCTGAAGCGCAGATTCGGGTAGGTTTTCTCGGCCGTCACGACGCGTTCGACGAGGTTTTCCACGTCGCTCTGGCTTTGTGTATTTTCAATGTCGAAGTCGACACCGAGCATGTTGGCGCTGTAGTAAGTCTTGATGAATTTCGTGAAATTCGCGTCGGAGGCGCAAGTAAAATTGGCACCTGCTCCGCCGGTGGACACCATATATTTCTTGCCCGCACTGACGAAACTCTGCACGTTGGCGCTCGCGAACGACGAAGCCGAAACCCCATTCCAGTTTTCGCTGCCGCAGCTGCCGGTGGCAAATGCCCAGGTAATGGCTTGCAGCTTGCCTGGCATCGCCTTGAGCAGGGTTTCCGACGTTCCTGTCACGGCGGTGTTCAATTGCGCGCCATTGTAGTCGCCGGAATAAAAGTACGGGCTATAGATCAATCCACTCGGGGTCGGGGTCGGGGTAGGAGTGGGGGTAGGAGTCGGCGTGGGTGTCGGCGTCGGGGTCGGCGTGGAACAGGTGTAAGGGCTCCAGTACCAGGTGGAGATGGTTGGGTCGATACCGGCGGTCGTCGCATTGGTGGCAATGTAGTACTTGCCGTTGTCGATCACGATCGTTCCCTTTTTGTAAGCATTGTTGTTCGACCATGTGACGGCGCCACAACCCGCTGCCGCTTTCATGCGTGGCGTCGGCGTCATCTTCTGACTTGCATTGAGCGATTCCTGGCTGTCGGCACTGCCGCCGCCGCAAGCTGCAAGCAAACTCCCGACTAAGCCGACTGCTACCCCTGCACCTAACCTTGCTCCTAATTTCGTGTTCAATTTTCTCTCCTCTTTTGTGGTTTGAAACATGTCTACGCCAACTACTTCCTCCCGGTTGATCGTGGCCAATCTGTTTCTCAGGCGACGATTGCCGTAGGAAAAAGTATGCCACCCGAAGCTGACGGAGAATACGAAATTGCCTTAAGGTTTGATTAAGAAAAAAGCGAAATTTGGCGCTGGTATCTAAGTAAATCTACCTATGCAGTTAGCGCGAAAAGGACGTAAAAGCTTGATATTGCAGGGTTTGGTGTTCCCTACCACTTTTTCGAGCAGGTTTTCGAACTACATGCAGCTCAACTCTCAGGCCGCATAGGGTCTTGCAATTTCTTCGTCATGGCAGACGCTTGTTTTTTCCCTGCAAATCGGGTGGAGTCCATCGATACGGGCCTGCTTTTGACTGCGCCTGAGTGTCGCCTGACCCGTCGCACGCACATTCCGTCAACTGGTACATTTAGCAGGTAGAAACATGTATTTTTGTCAGTTACCTTGGGTTTTCGCTGCGGATGATCCCAATGAATGCGGGCCGGTATTGTGCAAAGTTTGGTTGCTACCTGTCGCATGCATGACGTCAATCGCGCGAATACTTTGTGGACGTGCGGCAACGGATTGGTTCATATCCGGCGTCGCTTTAGCGTCAACTCACGCCGTGCGTCTTAACAAAAATGTTTGGGGCCAATTCGTTGCGGTAGGACGCGCATGAATTCAATGCGCGGAATCACATCGCACTGAATTGACCGCTTACCGATACTGAAATCACTCATCCTTAACCAAAAAAGGTCACGAATATGGCAAATGTAAGACTATGGGCACTAGGGAACGCCACAAACAGCCCTGCGTCGTTCTCCAGCACGAACGGCGATAAGGGTTCTTTACCCGCTAATGCGATTACCCATACGGGCGGAAGCGATGGCGACTACATCCAGGTGCCGGATTGCTCGGCAAGTGGGTACTTTGAGGGCCATCATATTTCAATTGGCGCAAACGACGGGAGTTGGCATGTCAGCCTGTGGGATGATGATACCAATAGCGGGCAGGTATGCTGGAGTCCCACATCGAGTTATGCTGAGGGATATAATTTCCCGGCAAGCAAAGACTCGCCAAACTGCAGTATTTTGATCAAAATTGACGCCAATAACAATCCAATCTGCTTCTGGGCGCCATTCTGAAAATTCTTTGATTGAGGTGCGTCAGCGCTTCAAGTACGCTGGGACCTAGTCCCAGCGTTTTTCGCAGGCCATGTCCCGCGATTTTACCCCAGCCTGATGGGGCTCTTAACGCCGTGCGCCTATCCGGATTCCGATGTGCGTATTGCATTGAAGCCAGAGCAACATACCGCTCAGCTTTCAGGCCCCATGGATACTTGCAATTTCTTGCTCCAGGCAAATGATTGCTTTTTCCTTGCAAATCAGGTGGGATCCATCGCTGCATACGGCCACATGTCATGTAAAAAATTACAGTCGGTAAGCCGATCTTTTCCCGATATATACATTATCGAGTTGATATTTTCGCCTTTAACCCATAAAGTAACGACACTTTAATGCCGCTAATCGTTTCATTGCGGAATCCTCCATTGCAATACCATGGCTGCATTCAAGCTTTGCCCTTGATAGGGTTGTAACTGCCGCCATGCGTGACAAACCGGAAAAACCGAACCAAAACCCTGCAGATATCGCGCGCGAAGCATTTCGTCAGTTGGCGACGCGCCGCATCGCGCCTACCCCGGACGCTTATCGCGACATATACAATGAAATAGCCGGCCAGCCCGACGAACGCGAACCGGACAAGACGCTCGACGCATTCGCAAGCTTCGTCTCCAGCATGTCCGGCGAAATCAGCTACTTCGGCCAGCGCTTGCAAAAAGCGTCGCGCACAGCAGATTGGCAGGAGTACGGCAAACAATTGACGCTGTTGGTCGAGCGCTTCCTTGCCGCCCCGCCGCCGGAACCGGTCAAACCGGCAAGCCCGCCATTGCCTGCGGCTATCTCCATGCCCGCCGGCCCGATGCTGATTGACGATCAACAAACCCAGATGGTGCGGGACATGCTGTCGCGCTCGCTGAGTTTCGCCATTGCCTCGCTCCTTCAAGGCGCGCCCGATTTGGCAGAAGAATCTGAAAAACTCGGCGCTGCGGTCAAGGAAGCCAAGACCGTCCCCTTGCTCAACGATTCCGCTGCACGCTTGAAGCAGCTCTGCTTCAAGATTGAATTGCGTAGCGGAGAATTGGCTGAACAGCAGGAATTGCTGCTACGCCTCTTCAAATTATTGCTGGAAAATGTCAGCGAACTTCTGGAAAACGACACCTGGCTGAGCGGCCAGATCGCCGGCGTGCAGGCGCTGCTGGCTGGGCCGATCAGCCACAGTGCGTTGAAAGATGCCACGCGCAGCCTGAAGGAAGTCATCTATAAGCAAGGCATGTTGAAGCACAGCCTGGTCGAAGCCAAGGTCACGGTCAAGAACATGATGATCACGTTCATCGACCGTTTGAGTGCTGTTGCCGCAACAACCGGCGACTATCACGAGAAAATCGACAAGTACTCGAGCAAGATCAGCCAGGCCAAAGATATCAAGGAACTGAACAAGATCCTCGAAGACGTGATGCGCGAAACCAAGATCGCGCAAGCCGAGGCATTGCGTTCGCGCGATCAGATGATCGGCGCCCGAAATGAAGTGCAGGAAGCGGAAGCGCGCATTCATGAGCTCGAATCGAAGCTTGAGCAAATGAGCGAATTGGTACGCGAGGATCAGTTGACCGGCAGCCTCAACCGGCGCGGGCTTGACGACGTATTCGAACGGGAACTGGCACGCGCAGACCGGCGCAAGTCGCCATTGTGTATTGCCATGCTCGATCTGGACGACTTCAAGCGTCTCAACGACACGCATGGACATACGGCCGGTGATGAAGCGCTGATCCACCTGGTGCGCGTCATCAAGGATACCTTGCGCACGATGGACGTGATCGCGCGATTCGGCGGCGAGGAATTCCTTATCGTGCTGCCCGACACCTCCATGGAAGACGCCATGCAAACCGTCACGCGCGTCCAGCGCGAACTGACCAAACGCATCTTCATGCACAACAACGAACGTCTGCTCATTACATTCAGTGCCGGCGTCGCCCTTCGCGCAGGCGGCGAAGAACAAACAGCCATGATCAAGCGTGCCGACGAGGCTTTGTATCGCGCCAAGCGCGCGGGCAAAAATCGCGTCATCGCGGCAGACTGAATCAGGATGTTGGATTGGGTTATCCTAGACCCATCCTCTGCCAACCAATGCTCTCTATGAAATCCGACCCGCACCAGACTTCAGCGGAATCCCTCGACCCGCAAGACTGGCAGCAATTGCGCGAACAGGGGCACCGCATGCTTGACGACATGATCGACTATCTGGCCGGCATACGTGAGCGGCCAGTATGGCAACCGATACCGCAGGCTGCGCGCAACGCCTTCCAGGCCGACTTGCCGCGCGAACCAGGATCGCTGTCGGACGCGCATCAAACCTTCATGCACGACATCCTGCCTTATGCGGTCGGCAACAGCCATCCCGGCTTCATGGGCTGGGTCCACGGCGGCGGCAATCCGGTCGGCATGTTGGCCGACATGCTGGCGGCCGGACTCAATGCCAATCTCGGTGGGCGTAATCAGATTCCGGTCGATGTGGAGCGGCAGGTGGTGCAGTGGGTGCGCACGATCCTCGGATTTCCCGACCAAGCCAGCGGCCTGTTTGTCACGGGAACATCAATGGCGAACCTGATCGCCCTCTGGGTAGCGCGAACCGGCGCGCTTGGCGCCGAGGTAAGAGCCGAAGGCGTCGCAGCCCGGGGCAGCAATCTGGTCGCCTATACTTCGGCCGGCGCGCATGGTTGTATTGCGCAAGCCATGGACCTGGCGGGACTAGGCACGGCCGCGCTGCGCGTGATACCCGTGAACGCGGCATTTGAAATCGACCTGGCGTTGCTCGAACAAGCGATTGCCGGGGATAAGGCCGCCGGCCTGCGGCCCTTTTTTGTCGCGGCGACAGCCGGGTCGGTCGATGTCGGTGCGATCGATAGACTCGATGCGATTGCCGATCTGGCCAAACGCGAGCAGTTCTGGTTCCATGTCGATGCCGCCTATGGGGCACTCGGTGTGTTGTCCCCGCAAATCGCCCCGCTGTTGCGCGGCATCGAACGTGCCGATTCGGTCGCGTTCGATTTTCACAAGTGGGGCCAGGTCCCCTACGATGCTGGCTTCATACTGGTGCGCGATGGCGCATTGCACCAGTCGACGTTTGCCTCCCCTGCTTCATATTTGCGACGCGAAACGCGCGGCCTTGCCGGAGGATCTCCTTGGCCGTGCGATTTCGGGCCGGATCTGTCGCGCGGCTTCCGCGCGCTCAAGGCGTGGTTCACCATCCAGGTATACGGCACGGAAAAACTCGGGGAAGTCATATCGCGCACTTGCGTGCTTGCGCAATACATGAAGCAGCGCATTGATGCCAGCGAAGATCTGGAATTGCTCGCCCCGGTCAACCTTAACATCGTCTGCTTTCGGTTTCGTGGTCCGGCAGGTCTTGGTGCTGCCGAGCTTGATCGTCTCAATGCCGATCTGACCGTCGCCGTGCAGGAATCCGGCATGGCGGCGCCATCGACCACTATCATCAACGGCAAGCTGGCAATCCGTGCTGCGATCGTCAACCATCGCACCGCAAAAACCGACGTCGACGCGCTCATCGACACCAGCCTGGCATTGGGGAAAACCATTTTTGCCCAAAACGGGTTTGCGAATGTAGCCGCAGGCAAAGGGAGCCAGGCATGAGCGATTCGCCAATCCAGAACGCATGCGACGACAATGTTCCGGCGCCGCTGATCGGGCTTGCTACGCTGATGCGG
Source organism: Burkholderiaceae bacterium (assembly GCA_036561005.1). GTDB lineage: Bacteria > Pseudomonadota > Gammaproteobacteria > Burkholderiales > Burkholderiaceae_D > PKWO01. The sequence goes on from DATBQE010000026.1 coordinate 33,433, forward strand.
CAAGCCTTTTCCGGCGTCGATTTGCGGCCAATGGGTGCGCGGCTCGTGGAACGCGCAAAGAGCTATCCGGGCGATGCCAACACGCTGCTCGACTTGTCCATAATTTTGCAATTGACCGGTAATCGCGAACTCGGCCTTGCAACCCAGGCGCAAGCACTGAAATTGCAACAGCACTATCGATTGCCGACGCCTCCGGGAGAGAATCCAACAAAGCTGCTTGCCATCGTCAGCGGTGGCGACCTGATGGCGAACACTCCGGTGGAATTTCTCGTGAGCGCCGATAACGTGGCGCTTGAGCTGCTCTACGTCGATCACGGCATCCCGCTCCCACCACAACTGCCGGAACACGATGTCGTGTTCGTGGCATTGGGCGAGTCTGACCACAATCGCCCGTTGCTCAATGAATTAGCGGAGCGCTCCCGCAACTGGAGCAAACCGCTTTTGAACCGGCCTGAACGGATTGCGCAACTGACGCGCAACGGCGCTTGCCTGTTGTTGCAACACGCGCCCGGCATCGAAATGCCGTTGGCGATTCGCGTGACGCGTGAAACACTCGAACAAGTCGCCTCGGGCGCCGCTGCACTCAATGACGTGCTGGTCGATGGCGTGTTTCCGATTATTGCCCGCCCTGTCGGTTCACATGCCGGGCATGATCTCGATAAAATTGATGACCTTGCCAAATTAACAGTTTATCTATCGGCAACGCCGGTTGACGAGTTCTATATTTCGCGCTTCGTCGACTACCGCAGCGAAGATGGTTTGTTTCGCAAATACCGCATCATGCTCGTCGATGGCAAACCATTGATCTGCCACATGGCAATCTCCTCGCACTGGATGATCCATTACCTCAATGCCGGCATGGCCGATAGTGCCGAGAAGCGGGCGGAAGAAGCACGCTTCATGTCCGGCTTCGAAGAAAATTTTGTGCCGCGCCACGCGCGGGGATTTCAATCGGTCACGGCATTGCTTAAGCTCGACTATGTCGGCCTCGACTGTGCGGAAACGCGCGACGGCAAGCTGTTGGTGTTTGAAGCGGATAGCGACATGATCGTGCATGACATGGACCCGATTGACATGTATCCCTACAAGCTGCCGGCCATGCATAAAATTTTCCATGCTTTTTACGCCATGCTATTAAGTAAGACGCAATAAGGACCATTGCAAGCGGCAGCCGGCCTGTAAAGCGCTGGTAACACTCCCTTGTAAAACATTAAGTCTTGTTAAATTTCACAATTGATCGGCGAAACGGCTTGAAGAAATCCGAAATTCAGCCGTCAACAACTTGTGATGCTGCAACAGCGCGTTCCCAAATCGTGAGCCAAGTCTGGCGATCGATGGAAATGATGAGAATTAATAATACGGCAAGGGAAAGGTCCAAGGCGCCATGATGAATCAAACTCCTGGGCAAAAAAAACATGTCGTTCTTGCCCTGCCTGCGCCAAGCCCCCAGGAACTGCTGCCAGCCACATCCCAATTATTGACTGAAGGCGGCGATGCGCGCATCACGCTCGATGTGCAGTCGGGATTGAACAAGTACGGCTGTGCCCCGCTGCCTGACGCAGGCATGATCGCGCTCGGCTCATCAACGGCATCGATCATTTCGCCGCGCGGTTTTGCGGCGGCCGACAATCTACGCACCCGCCTGCTTCATGCCCCAGCGAGCTCTGATTACGACCTGTATGCCGCCGAACTGAATCGCACCAGGCGCGAGTTGCTGTCGCTGTGCGAGATATCGGAAGGCTCTGGCGTCGACGTGGTGTTCGCCGCTTCAGGGACTGACATTCATTTGATCGCGGCACAGGCATTTTCCAGCGGCGAAAAACTGCAGCCACTCGTCATTATGGTCGAAGCCAATGAAACCGGCAGCGGCGTTGCTGCAGCGTTGGCAGGACGACATTTCAGCACGCATTCGGCCCTCGGCGAAGCCTTCGTGTCGGGCGCAGACATCCCGCAGGCTGCGGCAATCGAAGTTGTTAGTGTAGCGTTGCGCGATGCAAATGGCATGGCGCGCGCCGATGCGGCAATCGACGCCGATTTCGAGGCGTTGGCCAGCCCTGCCGCACAAGCAGGCCGACGCGTATTGATAATCCTGATCGATGGCTCGAAGACAGGCGCAATTGCACCAAGTACCGAATGTGTATTGCAGTTGCAACAACGCTATGCCGGACGTATCGACGTCATGGTCGACGCATGCCAGTTCCGCATCGCATCGTCAACCTTGCGCGCTTACCTGCAGCGCGATTTCATGGTCGCACTCACCGGTTCCAAATTTGCAACAGGTCCCACATTTTCCGGCGCCCTGCTCATCCCGCCGCTATGCGCACGCCGCATGCGGCGCCATCCCATTCCGCCGGCATTGCGCGCCTATTCGTCGCGCGCGGACTGGCCATTGGACTGGGAAGCTGCCGGATCTCTGAAGCAGGCGGCCAATTTCGGCATGCTGCTACGCTGGGAAGCCGCATTGGCGGAAATGCGCGCATTCCGCGCCTTGACGGACGAGCAGATCAGCGGTTTTCTTGCCGCATTCGGTAGCGCAGTGCAGGAAAAATTGCATGACAGTCCCTTGCTCGACGCACTTCCCCTGCCATCGCTGGATCGCACCGGCCTGACAAATGGCGAGACCTGGGACCATTTACCCTCTATCCATCCCTTCCTGCTTTTTTACCCCAATACGGCCAAAGGCAGGAGCGCTTTGAACCGGGACCAGACCTTGCGCGTATATCAACTGTTGCAGGTAGACCTGTCGACGCGCAAGATGTTTGGCAATGACAAATTCATCAATCATTTGGCTGCCATGCGCTGTCAATTGGGACAGCCGGTGGCGTGCGGTCATCGCGACGGTGTCCCGGTCAGCGCTTTGCGCGTATGCGCAAGCATGCGCATGATCACCCAGGCATGCGCCGATAATGGCAAGCAGGCACCAGCATTGATTGAGCAAGCCACGTCCGCCATTGCCAAAGCGGAATTGCTGGCGCGAGTACTCCACAAGATTTAACAAGAATTAACAATCACGTTCTGATTTGAGGGTGGTAATTCCACCTCGGATGTGGCGACTGGTATTCAACACCTAAGCCGGAGCGTTTGTGTTTTTTCCCTCTTAGGCAAGCCCTGTCCCCAAATCCAGCTGGTGCGATTCAATACCACTTGCATACAATTTCCTCCCGTTACTAAATATTTTCGATTGACCCTAAATTTCCCGTGGTTTTGACCGAAAACGGAGAGGAGAACAGTCTTTGGATTTGCGGGACAGGACTATTGCATGCCAAATCGTGAAAATTTCGACAAGGCAACGCAAAGGGGCAAGATGGTCGTGACGCACGTGGCACAGAAGTTCGAAGAACCAAGTTACAAGGCGAGCGGTAAAGCGGCTGAAAAATTGCAGCAAATGCAAGCGCGACAACAATTCGGTACAAAAAATAATGTAGATGGATCACGCAAAGTGAACCATTCGACAAGTAAATACAAATAGACTGGGGTGGCAAAATGAGTTGGGTAACCGGATTAACTACCGCACAAGTTGCGGCGATGACATCGTCGCAGATCGCATCCCTCCAAACTTCGGATATCGTCGCGCTGTCCACAGATCAGCTGGCAGCGTTCACGACGACGCAAATACACCAATACTTTTCCACTCTGGATATTGCCGCGTTGACCACGCAGCAAATCAATCTTGGGTTAACAACCGACCAGCTGGCTGCTTTTACGACAGCAGAAATCGGCGCACTGACTACGGCACAGATCAATAAAGGTCTGACGACAGACCAGATCGCTGCCTTGACGACGGCGGAAATCGCGGCGTTGAAAACCGGCCAGGTAACGGCACTGACAACGACGCAGATCAGCCAAGGGCTGACAACAGATCAGTTGGTTGCGATGACAACCAATGATCTTGCGGCATTGACCACCACTCAGGTAAAGCTGGGATTGACCACCGATCAGGTAGCGTCGCTCACGACCAGTCAGGTTGTGGCGCTGACCACCGCGCAGATCAATCTGGGCCTGACCACAGCCGACATCGCAGCCCTGACCACGGCGCAAGTCGCTGCGCTGAAGACCGCGCAAGTGGCGGCTTTGAACACCTCGCAAATCAATCTCGGTTTGACCACCGACCAGATCGTAGCCCTGACTTCTGCACAAGTTGGCGCGCTGACAACCACGCAAATCAATCTCGGCCTCTCGACGGCACAAGTAGCTGCATTGACCACGGCAGAAATAGCCGCATTGAAGACGTCCCAAGTCGCAGCGCTCAATACTGCGCAACTTAGCCTGGGCTTGACGACCGATCAATTGGTGGCCATGTCGACGGCCGATATCGCCGCCTTGACGACGGCGCAAGTCAGGCTTGGCCTGAGCACCGATCAAGTCGCCTCGCTGACCACGGCCCAGGTCGCTGCCCTGACCACAGCCCAGTTGAACCAGGGCCTGACGACCGCCCAGTTTGCCGCCTTGACCACGGCCGAAGTCGTGGCATTCAAGACGTCGCAAATCGCCGCCTTGTCCACAGCCCAGGTCAATCAGGGTCTGACCACCGATGAACTCGTCGCCTTGACCACGGCCCAGGTCGCTGCCTTGACCACGGCCCAGATCAGCCAGGGCTTGACCACCGCCGACGTCGCCGCC